>NZ_JBQKLI010000006.1:0-124422 GCF_052116305.1 Gallicola sp. Sow4_E12
TGTATTTCAAAGCTAAATCTTCAACACTGCTTTTGCCTTTCAGATATTCTTTTACTACGGTTCGTTTGAGTTCGTAACTATATTTTGCCATGAAAAACCGACCTCCTTTGGCTAGATTCTAGGTCCAACTTTTGGGGGTCGGTTTATTCTTCTATAGCTTTCTGTTCCAAGGCTTCTTGTTCTGCTATAGCCTTTGCCTCTTGAATCACCTTTTCGGAAGCTTGTTTTTCCCTAGCAATAATACTTTCTAATGACCGACCTTCTGTTAAAAGGGTTCCTTCAGCCTTGTCAGAAATTACAAAAGCACTGTCTGAATAAACAACTTCTGCTTTCACCCAATTTTCTTCTGAATCTTTTCCTAGAATAATAAAAGCAGAACCCTCTTTAATTGTCGATAGGTTAAAAGTAAAGGGAAATATAGATGCTTTTTTATTTGTATCTACAGCAATTTCATATTCTTTATAATTTTCTCTATCGCTGTACATATTATCTGTTTCGGATATCTTCAATCCTGAAGTCTCTGCCATCTGCATATCTATCTCTATTGTATTTTGCAGGATTAGCCGCTTCAGTTCTACTTCTGAAGAGTCTGCATATAGATCAGCTGCTGTATTGTTCAACACTTCTATGGGATTTCCCGTCTTTCCCTGATCAATCCACCCTAACTTACTAGGTTTACTTATTATATTTAATTCTTCTAAGTTGATCTCCAGAGGTTCACCAGTATTTTCTGTTTCTACAATCTTTTCTAAAACCGGCTGATCTTCTTTGGCAGAAGCAGCTGCTGCAGCAATCGGCTGAAGTATCATAAGTACAGCTAACAATAGAGCCGTGAATGTTCTGCTTATTGAATTTTTATTTGTCTTATTCATATCAAATCCCCTTTTTGAGAATATGTATATAATTATATTCTTATTTTGTATATTTAAATTACATTTTCTATTTTCTACTCTCATTTTAAGGCTTAATACTTTGTTTCTCAACTTTTTTCGGTATTATTAATAGTTTTTATTTTTGAATTATTATAGTTTGATTCACTATGATGTGTTTAAACCTTAAAATTCCAACCTTTGTAGAGGTATATTATTATATTTTCGATTATTTAGTATTCAACTTTTTTGAAATTCCTTTGTATCTCCTTTATTAAATAAAACTGTATCTATTTTAAGATAATCCTCTGATGTAGAATGAAACAATATTTTAAAACCTCATAGCGTAAGAATTTTACACGAAAAAAACATAGCAGAAATTTCATTTCTCCTATGGCAAGTTAAAGGGATATATTGATAGTTTCTTTTTCAAAGAACAAAAAAACGAGACCCTTACAGGTCTCGTTTGAATTTCTATTATCTAGCTTTTGGTGAATTGATGGAATGTCCTTCTAAAAGATGAACTGCTTCCATAAAGACTTCGCTTAGTGTTGGGTGAGCGTATATCATCTTAGAAGTATCTTCTACAGATAATTTATTCGCTATAGCCATAGCACCTAAGTGAATAGAATCATTTGCATGAGGTCCTAATATGTGTACACCTAGGATTTCTTTTAAATCTGGAGTAGCAAGGATTTTTACAAATCCGTCTGTTTCAGCTAATGAAACTGCTTTTCCGTTCCCAGTGAACATATATTTGCTCTTTACAAAGTCGATTCCTTCGTCTTTTAATTCTTGCTCTGTTTTACCTACTTGGGCACATTCAGGCAATGTAAATACTGCAGAAGGAAGTACATTCATTTCAGTAGTTGCTTCCGATCCCATGATTCTTTCTACGCAGTTTGTTCCTTGAGCTGTTGCCCAGTGAGCCAACTGTACGTTTCCATAAACACAGTCGCCTATAGCGTAAATGTTTTCAACATTTGTGCGTCCTTCATCATCTGCGATGATCGCTCCGCGTTCTGTCTCAACACCTACTGCTTCAAGATATAAAGCGTCAATATTTGCTTTTCTTCCCGTAGCGATTAGTACATACTCTCCGAATGCTTCAATCTTAGTATCTTTGCCTTTTTTACCGCCGGTAACTTTTAGGCCTTCATCTGTTTTTTCGATTTTTTCTGCTAAAACATTTAGTTGGAATTTAATTCCGTCGCCTGTTAAAACAGATTTTAATCTTTTAGAAACTTCTTTATCAGATGCTGGCAGCAAGTCGCCGCCGATGACAGTTACTTCTGAACCGAATTTTGCATAGATACTTGCAAATTCCATTCCGATTACTCCTGCGCCGATTACAACAAGTGATTTCGGTACAGTTTCTAATTCAAGAATCGTATCGCTTGTAAGAACATTGTCAAGATCTGTCCCTTCGAATGGAGGCATAGCTACTTTAGAGCCTGTTGCTATTAAAACTACATCTCCTGAAACTTCCTTTTCCCCTTCTTCCGTATCGATCAAAACAGTGTTTTTGTCTTTGAACTTAGCGGTTCCTTTAATTCTTTCGATATTAGGATAGGTTCCAAGCACGAAGTCTACACCGGATACTACTTTGTTTACAACAAAATCTTTTCTTTCACGAATTTTCACTCCATCCAGTCCAACATTATCAGCCAGGATACCAAATTCGTTTCTAATTTCTAGATCTTTATATACTTCCGCAATTTTCCATAATGTTTTTGTAGGGATACAGCCTCTGTTTAAGCATGTTCCACCAGCTGCATCTTTTTCAATCAACACTACTTCAGCATCTAACTGAGCAGCACGGATAGCAGCTTCATAGCCGCCAGGTCCTGCTCCGATAATTATAATTTTAGTCATCTTTTACTCCGATTGGTACGTAACAATTAAATCTTTTGCCGCTTTTACTTCGTCCGGTCTGCGAACTATTGTATTAAGAGGTGCAGATTTTAATGTTTCAGGTTCGCTGTTTGCTTCTTCATGAATTTCTTTTAATGCTTGGATGAATTCATCAAGTGTTTGTTTTGATTCTGTTTCTGTCGGCTCGATCATCATAGCCTCATGAACGATCAATGGGAAGTATACTGTAGGTGCATGGAAGCCTTTATCTAAAAGTCTCTTAGCTACGTCTAAAGTAGTAATTCCAGTGTCGTTTTTAACATTGTCAAATACAAACTCATGCATACAAATTCCGTCTATAGGAAGATTGTAGAACTCTTTTAAGCTGTCTTTAATATAGTTCGCATTTAAAACAGCATTTGTAGAAGCTTCTTTCAGTCCGTCTCCACCCATAGTTAAAAGATAAGCGTAAGTTCTTAATAATACATGAACGTGTCCGTAGAAATCTTTCATACGTCCTAGAGATTTTTCAACGTCATCTTTAATAAAGTATCCGTCTTCATTTTTCTCGATAACTGGAGCTGGAAGATATTTCTTCAGGAATTCTTTCACTCCAACCGGACCTGCACCAGGACCTCCGCCTCCGTGAGGAGTAGAGAATGTTTTATGAACATTAAAGTGAACTACGTCAAATCCCATGTCTCCAGGAGTGGATTGCGCTATGATAGCGTTCATATTCGCACCATCATAGTAGCAAAGTCCGCCGGCATCATGTACGATTCGAGTAATGTCCTCGATGTTTTTATCATAAATACCTAATGTATTAGGGTTTGTAAGCATAAGAGCTGCTGTATCGTCGCCGCAAGCTGCTTCTAATGCTTCTAAATCTACAGTACCATCTTCAGCTGATTTGATCTCAACGATTTTGTATCCTGCCATAGCTGCTGTTGCAGGGTTTGTACCGTGTGCAGAATCTGGTACGATGATTTTATTACGTTTTGTGTCCCCGTTGTCTTCATGGTATGCTTTAATGATTGCGATACCAGTGATCTCTCCGTGAGCACCTGCAGCAGGCTGTAAACTCATGTAATCCATACCTGCAACTTTTGATAATGCTTCTCCGCAATTGTAAAGCATATCAAGGGTACCTTGAACAGATTTTACATCTTGAAGAGGATGGACATTAGCAAATCCAGATAATTTAGCAACATCTTCATTGATTTTTGGATTGTATTTCATAGTACAAGATCCTAATGGATAGAATCCTGTATCTACACCGAAGTTCTTTTGAGAAAGATTAGTGTAGTGGCGGATTACGTCAACTTCACTTACTTCAGGAAAATCTAAATCATTGTCGTCTCTGAATTCATCTGGGATATAGTTTTCTAAACCTTTGTCTTCAACGTCTAAAGGAGGTAGATTATAGCCTTTTCTTCCAGGTCTTGACAATTCAAATATAACTTTATCGTAACTCATTAGAAGGCCTCCTTTACAACTTCAACAAATTTGTCAATTTCAGATTTCTTTCTCTTCTCTGTAACTGCAATGATCATTCCATGACCTAATTCATTGTTGAATTTTTCGATATTGATTCCACCCATGATTCCATTTTCGTACAATCTATCGTTGATTGTTTGAGCATCAACGCTTGTTTTGATTGTAAATTCGTCGAAGAATGGTCTGTCAGTGAATGCTTCTACTCCGTCTAATTTTAATAGTTCATCATACATATAATGAGCTTTTGCAGTAGATTGAAGGGCTACTTCTTTCATACCTTGTTTACCCATAGTTGCCATATATACAGCAGTAGCTAATGTATTAACTCCTTGGTTTGAACAGATATTTGAAGTCGCTTTGTCACGACGGATATGCTGCTCACGTGCAGATAATGTTAATACCCAGCTTCTTTTACCGTCTAGGTCTTCTGTTTGTCCAACAATTCTTCCCGGCATCTTACGTAAGAAGTCTTTTGTACATGCAAAGATTCCTAGGTATGGTCCGCCGAAAGCTAGAGGCAATCCTAAAGACTGTCCCTCTGCAACACAAACATCTACACCGTAATCTCCAGGCTTTTTAGAAATTGCTAGAGAGATTGGATCTGTAGCCATGATAGTATAGCATTTTTTGAAGCTGTGAGTTAATTCTACAACTTTTTCTACTTCTTCATAGTATCCGTAATAGTTTGGACTTTGAACAACTACAGAAGCTGTTTTGTCGTCAACTAATTCTTTTAAAGCATCAAAATCTGTTGCCATATCTTTCATAGGTGCTACAACAACTTCGATTCCTCTCATGTGTGCATAGGTATCTAATACTTCTCTGTACTGAGGATCCACAGATTCGGATACGATAACTTTTTTCTTTTTCGCCACATTAGAAGTCATAATAGATGCTTCCATCACTGCTGTACCGCAGTCATAAAGAGAAGCATTAGAAATTTCCATTCCTGTAAGTCTAGAAATCAATGATTGATATTCAAAAATATACTGAGTCGTTCCCTGGCTAACTTCAGGCTGGTATGGTGTGTAGGAAGTATAGAATTCTTGTCTGCCTAAGATATGTCCAATAATGCTTGGGATATATCTGTCATAAGCACCGCCGCCTATAAAGCATGGCATTTGATTAACGGTAACATTTTTATCAGCTAAGTTTTGAAGATGAGTCGCAACTTCAAGCTCAGACTTAGCGTCTGGCAAGTCAAGACCATCTCTTAATCTTAGATTTTCAGGAATAACATCAAAGAGCTGCTCTTGAGATTGTAAACCTACAACCTCAAGCATCTCCTTTTTGTCTTCCTCTGTATTTGGAATATATGGAAACATTTATGCTTCCTCAGCTAAGAATTCTTCGTAAGCTTTGTCATCCATTAATCCATCTAATTCTGCTTTGTCTTTAATAGAAACTTTAACGATCCAGTTTGCATAAGGATCTGCGTTTAATAAAGCTGGATCATCATCAAGATCTTCGTTTGCTTCTACTACTTCACCAGAGATAGGTGCGAAAATTTCAGCAGCAGCTTTTACAGATTCAACAGATGCTAATTCTTCTTCAGCTTCTACTTCGTCGCCTACATCTGGAAGCTCAACATATACGATATCTCCAAGATTGTGTTGTGCATAATCTGCTAATCCAATATATGCTTCTTCGCCTTCAACTTTAACCCACTCATGATCTTTAGTGTACAATAAACCTTTTTCTACTTTCATTAATAAAGCCTCCTAATTTTTATTTTAAATTTTAATTAATTACGAATTATTTTTGTCTAAATATTTACGGCTGATAACTGTTGCCTTGTTCGGCTTTTTGTGAACGATTACTTCTACTTCGTCCCCAAGTTTAACGGAATCAGCGTCTACTAATGCATTTGCAATAGATTTTCCAACAGTAGGCGGTCTGTAACCAGTTGTAACTTCACCGATTCTTTTACCGTCTTTTTGAACTTCGTATCCATGACGAGGAATTCTTTTTCCTTCTAATTCTAATCCCACGATTTTACGAGCTCTTCCTTCTTCATTGATTTTAGTAAGTGCCTCTTTTCCAATAAATTTCTCTTTATCGAATTTAACAGCGAATTTTAATCCTGCTTCTAGAGGGTTGATATCGTCTGCCATTTCGTTTCCGTATAAAGGCATACCTGCTTCAAAACGAAGTGTATCTCTACATCCAAGTCCTGTTGGCTTAATTCCTTGCTCTTTTCCAGCTTCTAGCAAATCATCCCAGATAGATACTATTGCTTCAGGTGTACCATAAATTTCAAATCCGTCTTCCCCTGTGTATCCTGTTCTTGAGATTAAAAGATCATATCCTTTGTATGCAATTTTATCAGCAAAGTGATAATAAGCGATATCGTCTAGATTATAATCTACTACTTTTGCTAAAACTTCTTGTGCTTTTGGTCCTTGAATTGCAATCTCTCCAACTTCTTCAGAGATATTTTTGAATTCAATATCAAAATCTTTAGCAACTTCTGCTAAATGTGCAAAGTCTTTATCAACGTTTGCAGCATTCGGTATAATAAGGAAGTGCTCATCGTTGTACTTGTAAATTAGCAAGTCATCAATAATGCCACCATCTTCATGACATAATAATGTATATTGAATTTGATAATCGTCTACATTTGTATAATCGTTTGTAAACGCGTAATTGATAAATGCTAATGCATCCTTTCCTTTTACATCAAATTCACCCATGTGAGAAACATCGAATAAACCTACATTGTTTCTTACTGTCTCATGTTCGTCAGTTAATCCAGTATATTCTACTGGTAAAAACCAACCAGAATAATCGACAACTTTTCCTCCGAGTTCGATATGTTTATCGTACAGAGGAGTCTTTTTAGCTCCCATAACTCATACCTCCTATGTGTTTTATTAGCCGGGAAAACGACCTTACAGTTATTATAAGACACAACGCCCTTTTTTGCAACAGCACAAGCCCTATTCCCTTGAGATCTTCAAACTTTCCCATCTATTTGATTCCTTGAATTATTTCAATTTCGATGGCTGAAAGCAGGCATTCATGTAAACGATATCTTTTTATATGTTTTAATTATAAATAAAAAATCTTTATCTATTATAGATAAATATTTTAGATTATTTTTTTTTTTACCATAATTTGTGTAATTCGCTGCTGATAAATTTTTTATTTTCTTCTTCGATCGGCTGAAAAGATTCCATTACCGCTTCCAGCTGTTCTGGAAATACGTTTTCAATTAATTTCCTGCCCTCTTCTGTAATGGAAATAATTCCTACCCGGCGGTCTTCTTCGCTGGTTTTTCTTGTCACTAAACCGTCTTTTTCCAAGTTTTTAATAACTACCGTTATATTTCCACTTGTTGTTAAGATACTTTTCACAATTTGGCCTACCGTTAGATCTCCTTTATGAAAAAGAATTTCAAGTACGGCAAACTGGGCAGAGGTTAATCCGTGCTTTGTGAATACTTGGCAGATATTTCTATGAACTGATAAATATGCCCGGCTCAGATTAATCATAAATTCTAAATCCGTATCTTCTTTTTTTCCATAACTTACTGACATCGCTGCCTCCGTTCTAATCTGAATTTATACTATTTGAGGATCCGTATCTCTTATGGATCCTCGTTTTATGGACAATAGATTTACTGTTATAGTGTGTGAAAGGTTTTAGCTTTCCATCCTAGGATTTAAGAAAAGAGCTGCGAATCAGAGAGTGAAAGAGTGGAGTTATAGAACCTTTCGGCACTGATCCTAAACTTTTATTAAATAGATGAAAATAAGCGTTCTTCTTATTTTTGTCCACAACTCCCCACTCCCCTCTTTCACACTTCACATTTTTCTTACTAAGAGTGTGCCGTCTAGAGTCTAGGTGCCGAAGGCATCCTTCCTGAGTTGCAAAGCTATCCCGCCTTTCTTTTTAACCTGCCTGTTACTCCAAGAAAATTTTTAGCTATTGGTTATGGTTTTTCGTTGCTTTTACGGGTTAGGAAAGTCTCAGTTTCCCAGCTCGGGGGAGGCGATTGGGAGTGGAGCGTCTATCGACGCCTTTTTCAAACGTAGAAAATAAGCGTACTTCTTATTTTCCACTACAACTCCCCTCTCCCCTCTTTCACATTTCACACTTTTTCTTTCAACCCTATAACCTTCTCCCTATCTTTTCCTATCTTGCCTGGATTGCGTCAGCAATCCCGCCTTCCTTTGCTACTCCCTGCCTTTTACTCTAAACTTCATTTGTATAATAAAATCCTGCTGATTGACTTCTACGGATAATTTTCCGCCCATCAGTTCTACTATATTTTTTGCTATATAGAGTCCCAGACCAGAACCTTCTATATGGCGGGATCTTTCTCCTTGAACAAACTGCTGAAGAAGCTCTTCGCCGCTCACCTCTATTAAATAAGAAGATGTATTGATAATCTGTATGGTAATCTCATTATCCCGTATATAGGTTTTTCCGTAAACCGGCGTGTTTTTCATTGAATATTTTACTACATTGCTAAAGAGGTTTTCAAAGACTCGGCTCAGCTGATCGCCATCGATGATAAAAAAGATATTTTCTCTTTCCGTTTCGTATTTAAAATCAAGGCCTTTTTCATTAAAATCCTCGTCAAATAAGCTGTAAACTTGAAGTATCAGCTCATTTAATTCGACTACAGCGTTATGAAACTCAATATTTCCTGTTCCTGTTTTTGAAGCATCAATCAAATCCAAAACCATCGACTTTAACCTTCTGGAATTATAATCCAGTATATTAATATACTTTTCCTTTTCCGTATCATTCTCTTCATTTTTCAAAAGATCTACATAGTTTATTATCGACGTTAAGGGCGTTTTTATATCATGGGAAATATTTGTTATAAGCTCTGTTTTAAGACGTTCGCTCTTTAGTTTTTCCTCCATAGATTCCTGCATAGAACCATATAAATGATCTAAAAGATACAGTGTTTCGCTGATGGTTTTTTCAAGAAAAATTTCTTCGCTGACCATACCGTCATAAAGCTTTTCAACTTTTTTATTGAGGACAATTTTTCCCATATTGCTCTTTATAACAGATATAGTTGCCCGATACATAATCGCTGCGATTAAAAGAAGCCCCACCGCATCGCTATTGGTCTGGCGGATAAAATCAAAGGCGACATACATAAAAACTATCACTAGAAAGGTCTCGATATATACGCCAGTGTATTTTACCGAAAAATTTCCTACCATTTCATAGGTTAAGAAACTATGTTTTCCATATTTCGAAATATCCTTAATTAATTTAATAAGAGTAAGCACAATTGCTGCTGCCATAAAGATCGTAAGCAGCAAATCATATATAAAGAACAACCCTATTATTTCAAGAAGTATAGAAAAGAACAGATATCCAAAACCAAAAAAAACAAATAATGTAAATATCTGTTCTTCAATATATCCGCCGATTTTATTCCAAAAAAGGTCTTTAAGCCGATTCCACATTATTATTCCTCTATCTTATAACCCATGCCGTATACTGATTTTAATAAATCTGGTTTTCTTGGATTAATCTCAATTTTATCTCGAAGTCTAGAAACGTGTACAGAAACAATCTTTTTAACATCATAAGGCGGACTGTCCCATACTTTTTCATAGATCTCGTCTGAAGAAAACACCTTTCCTTTATTTTGTATAAGGAGCCTGAGTATTCCATACTCGTAAGGAGTAAGCTTTATAGATTCTCCATCAATCTTTACATCCTTTTTGTCATCATCTAAATGGACTCTTCCCGCACGAAACACGCCAATATCATCGATATCATTCGTTAATTTCATTCTGCGCAGACAGGATTTTACCCTGGCCAAAAGTTCTACTGCATCGAAAGGTTTCGTAATATAATCGTCTGCTCCCACATTTAGACCATGGACTTTATCTGTAAGTTCGCCTTTTGCCGATAAGATGATAATGGGAATTCCGGAGAATTCCCTCACCTTTTGTGTTAACTCGATTCCATCCATAATCGGCATCATAATATCTGCTAATAGCAGATCGATATCTTTTTCTTTTTGAAGAATATCCAAGGCTTCTTTTCCGTTGTAAGCCTTTAGAACTTCATAATTATCCATTTTAAAATAAATTTCAATGGCTTTTACTATATCTTCCTCATCATCGCATACTAAAATTTTATTCATTGATTCCTCCATTAATAGCGATTGAATAATGTTTCTCTAATCAATGCATTCTTTGTTTTTTCGCCTTCCAGATATTCTGTTATAGCAAAAGCAAAATGCTGGGCAAAGGCCACTCCCATTGCAGTAATCACATTTTCATCGATTACGACGGGTACATCTTTATGGTTTTCTTCGTTTCCCGCTTCTTCTGAAAAACCGGGGAAGCAAGTGTATTTTTTGTGCTGAAGAAGTCCTGCTTTTCCAAGAACTACAGGACCTGCACAAATCGCAGCCACAAGTTTTCCTTTGCCATGGAATGCTTGAACTAAACTGATGACTTCTTTCGTAATTTTGAGGATCTCTACACCTTTTCCTCCAGGTATAATAATCCCGTCGTATTGATCTTCCAAGACCGCATTTAGATAACGGTCAGACTCTACTTTAATATCGTGAGCACCGGTAACCTCTTTTGTGCTGTGAACAGATATCATATCTACATGGATTCCCGCTCTTTTTAAATAATCTACTTGTGTTAAAGCCTCTACTTCTTCAAAACCGTTCGCTAATAACAAACATACCTTCTTCATAATCTGCCTCCTATAAATTATAATATCTTTTTCAAAAATTGTCCTGTATAAGATTTCTTTACTTCTGCTATCTCCTGAGGTGTACCGCAAGCGATAATCTCTCCGCCGCCGTGTCCCCCTTCCGGCCCTAGATCAATCACATAATCTGCCGTTTTTATCACATCCAGATTATGCTCGATAACAATGATTGTATTTCCTTGTTCTACCAGCTGGTTGAGGACTTCTATCAATTTTCGAATGTCTTCTGTGTGAAGTCCAGTTGTAGGCTCGTCTAAAATATATACGGTTTGGCCAGTAGCTCGTCGGCTGAGTTCTGTTGCTAGTTTTACCCTCTGAGCTTCCCCTCCGGATAATTCTGTAGAAGGCTGGCCGATCTTTACATAACCTAGGCCTACTTGAAGGAGTGTCTCCATCTTTCTTCGGATACTCGGCATATTTTCGAAGAAATGATATCCTTCTTCTATGGTCATGTCTAACACATCTGCTATAGATTTGTCTTTGTATTTTACTTGAAGAGTCTCTCTGTTATACCTTTTTCCATGGCAAACTTCGCAGGGAACATATACATCTGGAAGAAAGTGCATCTGCACTTTAATCGTACCATCGCCTTTGCAGGCTTCGCAGCGTCCGCCTTTTACATTGAAGCTGAATCGCCCTTTCGAATAGCCTCTCATTTTCGCTTCCGGTACCTGAGCATAGAGATCTCGAATAAGATCAAATACCTTTGTATAAGTGGCCGGATTTGAACGAGGGGATCGTCCTATAGGGGACTGATCGATTTGTACAACTTTATCCAGCTGTTCCAAACCTTCGATTGAATCATATTTACCCGCTTTTAAACGAGAACGATTTAATTTTCTGCTGAGAATTTTATAAAGAATTTCATTTACCAGACTGCTTTTCCCAGACCCGGAAACTCCTGTAACACAGGTAAATGTTCCTACTGGGAAGTCTACATCAATATTTTTCAGATTGTTTTCTCTGCAGCCTTTTAGCTTCAGCCATCCAGAGGGAGCTCTATGTTCTTTTGGAACAGGTATTTTCATTTTGCCGGAGAGATACTGTCCCGTAATAGACCTCTCGCTTTTGCAGATATCTTCCATCGTTCCCTGAGCTACAATTTCACCGCCGTGAACTCCTGCCCCAGGTCCGATATCTACAATATAATCCGCCTCTCTCATCGTGTCTTCATCATGTTCCACTACAATCAAAGTGTTTCCGATATCCGCTAAACCTCTTAAAGCATCCAAAAGCTTTTCATTATCCCTTTGATGAAGTCCGATACTCGGTTCGTCAAGAACATAGACTACACCGACCAACGCGGATCCTATTTGTGTAGCAAGACGGATACGCTGGGATTCTCCCCCGGATAAAGTAGCCGCCATTCTAGAAAGTGTCAGATAATCTAATCCAACATTAATCAAAAACTGCAGCCTTTCCTTTATTTCTTTTAATATTTCCTCGGCAATTTGTTTATTTTTATGATTTAATTCTAATTGTTCAAACCATTTTAAGCATTGATAGGTGGATAGTTCAGTCACTTCATAGATGTTTTTGTCTTTGATGCGAACTGCAAGATACTCTTGGCGAAGCCTTGCCCCATGGCAGAGAGGACACTCGATCTCAGCCATGTATTCTTCTATTCTATCGTGGGTTGCATCGGAACCTGTACGATATCTTCGTGTAAGATTTTCCACGATTCCTTCGAAAGTTCCCGTATAAGTTTTTCTTCCAGAATAATGGCTGTTGAATACGAATTTTAATTCTTCTTTTCCTGTTCCATACAGCAGCTCTTGAATAAATTCCGGTGGTGCTTCCGCTAAAGGTTTATCCATAGAGAAATGATGTTTCTCTCCTAATGCCCTTATGATTTCATAATAATAGGTACCTTCTTTAGCTGTAGAATAGGCATCTACTCCGCCTTGTTCTACGGAAAGATCATAGTTTGGAAGGACCCTTTCAGGATCAATTTCTTTATGAAATCCTAGACCGTTGCATTCTGGACACATACCAAAAGGATTATTAAAAGAGAAAGAACGGGGTTCGATCTCATCATAGGAAATGTGACCGTCTGGACAGGCCAGCTTTGTATTGAAGACGTCGATTTCGCCAGCTTCTTTCTGTATCTTTATCGTACCTTCGCTTAAATGGATCGCCATTTCCAAAGATCCAGTCAACCGGCTTTCAATGCCAGGCTTCACGATAAGTCTGTCAATTACGATATCAATATCGTGTTTTTTGTTTTTTTCAAGGTTGATCTCTTCTGTGATTTCCCTTTGTTCCCCGTCGACAATAATTCTCGTATAGCCCTCTTTTTTTATATTCTCTAAAAGCCTTTTATGCTCCCCTTTTTTTCCTTTTATAACGGGAGCAAGGAGAAGAATTTTCGTCCTTTCCGGATAAGCCATAATCCGGTCAACCATTTGGTCTACACTTTGGCTTTCTATTTTCTTGCCACAGACTGGGCAATAAGGCACACCCACCCGTGCATATAAAAGCCGGAAATAATCGTATATTTCTGTTACGGTTCCTACCGTGGATCGGGGATTTCGATTCGTCGTTTTCTGGTCTATAGAGATCGAAGGGGATAGTCCTTCGATATACTCTACATCCGGTTTATCCATCTGCCCTAAAAACTGTCTTGCATAGCTGGATAAGGATTCAATATAACGTCTTTGACCTTCTGCATAGATTGTGTCGAAAGCCAAGGATGATTTCCCCGAACCGCTCAGTCCAGTAAATACAATCATCTTGTCTCGAGGCAATACAAGGTCTATATCTTTTAGATTATTTGCTTTTGCTCCTTTTATAACTATTTTATCTAAACTCAAATTCTACCTCTCTACATTTTTCCGTTCTTCAGTTTTCTGATCTCATCTCTAAGATTTGCTGCCCTTTCAAACTCCAAAGCTTCAGCAGCTTTAATCATCTCTTCTTCCATTGTGATCAATAACTGTTCCAAATCTTCCTGGGTGATCTTTTCTTTTTCTATATAGTTGTCGAAAAACTCTGTGTCTTCTGCCACCTTTGTAATTTCGATAATATTATGAATCTTTTTGTGTATAGACTGAGGAGTTATATCGTGATCGATATTATACTGATTTTGTATCTCTCGGCGTCGATTTGTTTCTGTAATCGCCCGATCCATCGATCCTGTAATTCGATCAGCATACATGATGACCCGACCATCCACATTTCTTGCGGCACGGCCTACTGTTTGTATCAAAGAAGTTTCCGAGCGAAGGAACCCTTCTTTATCCGCATCCAGTATCGCAATCAAAGATACTTCCGGAAGGTCCAGACCTTCCCGCAGCAAGTTTATTCCTACCAGTACATCATATTTACCCAATCTTAGGTCGCGTATGATTTCTGTTCGTTCTATGGTATCTATATCTGAATGAAGATAGGTTACTTTAATATCCAATTCTTCAAAATATTTCGTTAAATCCTCTGCCATTTTCTTTGTCAGAGTTGTTACTAAAGTTCTTTCGCCTTTCTCCGTCGTCTTATGGATTTCTGTTATCAAATCATCGATCTGTCCTTTTGTTGGACGCACATCTATTACAGGATCTAGAAGACCTGTCGGACGTATGATTTGTTCAACGATTTCATCGCAATGTTCCTTCTCATAAGGTCCCGGTGTAGCTGAAACATAAATTGCTTGAGGGACTAATTTCTCAAACTCTTTAAACTTCAGTGGTCTGTTATCTAAAGCAGATGGTAGTCTAAAACCGAAATCTACAAGATTTTGCTTTCTTGAACGGTCGCCCTCGTACATCCCCCCTATCTGAGGAATACTTACATGGGACTCATCAACCATAAGAAGAAAATCATCTGGGAAATAATCGATTAGTGTATAAGGACGGCTGCCCGCTTTTCTTCCGGTTAGATGGCGGGAGTAGTTTTCGATCCCTGTGCAGAAACCTACCTCCTGAAGCATTTCGATGTCATATCTTGTACGCTGCTCGATTCTCTGAGCTTCTAAAAGCTTATTTTGGGACTCGAAAAATTTTATCTGTTCTTCCAGTTCTTCTTCTATTGTCACAACAGCACGCTTCACTTTATCTTCACTGGTAGCAAAGTGGGAAGCGGGAAAAACAGAGATATGTTCCCTTGTTCCATTGATCTCTCCTGTCAGAGGATCTACTTCAGTGATACGGTCTACTTCATCTCCGAAAAATTCTACGCGATAACTTTTTTCATTTTCTGCCGCTGGAAAAATATCGAGACTGTCTCCACGGACTCGGAATGTTCCTCTTGTAAAATTGATATCGTTACGGACATACTGAATATCCACAAGCTTTCGGATAACATCATCACGATCCCGAATCATCCCCGGTCTTAAAGAAAGGGATAAGTCGGAATAACTTTCTGGATCCCCTAACCCATATATGCAGGATACAGATGCGACAATGATAACATCTTTTCGTTCAAAAAGAGCCATCGTCGCAGAATGTCTTAGTTCATCAATATCATCGTTGATAGAACTGTCTTTTGCTATATAGGTATCCGTCTGAGCCACATAGGCTTCCGGCTGATAATAATCATAGTAGCTGACAAAAAATTCCACAGCATTCTCTGGAAAAAATTCTTTAAATTCAGCTGCCAGCTGATAAGCCAGTGTTTTATTGTGAGCCATAACTAATGTCGGTCTTTGAACTTCTTCTATAATATTGGCCATGGTAAATGTTTTACCAGAGCCTGTTACACCTTTAAGGACCTGATGACGTTCCCCGTTTCGAACGCCCTCTGCCAGTTTTTTTATAGCATCCGGCTGATCCCCTGTAGGTTTAAAATCAGAATGCAGTTTAAATTTCATATTAATGTCCTCTTTTCTGAACTTTTGTTCTATTATATCTTAATAAGGTATTAGGGTCAAAAACGTGAAATAAAGAGGGTAGGTAGAGAGAGGAAAGTGTGGCCGATCATTTCTAGCCAAGAACGGAAAATATCGTTCTTGGGAAATGAGTGGCATAAGACCTGCGACCAAATCAAAGTGCCTGATTTGGGCTAGGGCTTCAGAGAGTGAAAGAGTGAGAGAGCGGAGTTATGGATAAAAAACGAAAAGTTCATCCGTTTTTCGTTCATAGTATAAAGAACCTTTTTATACGAAGAAAATGCTCCGCATTTTCCACCACCCCTACTCCCTATTCTCTATAACCTACTCCCTTTCTTTTACTGTATTTTCTTATCCTTTCCTGGCCGCCGCAGGTGTGCCGCCTAGAGCCTAGGTCCCGTCAGGGATCCTGCCTGGGTTGCGCAGCAATCCCGCCTTCTTTCTTTAAACGCTCTTTTGGGATAAAAAAAGACAGGTATGATCCCTGCCTTATAATTATTGATTTGTATTGGTGTTTTCGCCGTTATTGTTTCCGCCGATTAAATTAACAAATCCATCGATTAGATCTCTGAAAAATCCTACGATCTGGTCAACTAAACCGCTTTGCTTTGCATTATCGTAAATTTCTGAAGCAGTTCCGACTAAATCTTTGCTAAGCTTGGACAATTCCTGTTTCACTTGTTCTGAATCAATAGCCCCTGTTTGAACATACTGCTGAAAATAGATTACAAGCTGATTGATCTGGTCGCCTGTAACAATATTTTGAAGATTATTGTTTTCAACGGCTTGATTGATTACTTGAGTTATTTCTTGTTTTGTGGGAATTTCTTTATTTTCCTGCTTTATTTCTGAAAGCTTGTTTTTTACTTCCACAATGGCATTATCAAGCTGAGGACTTGTATAATTGTCTTTTCCCTCATTTTTCTGATTGATTTCGTTTACAACTTCAAGTTCTTCTTGAGCCGCTTCCATTCTATCTTTATCCAGTTTCTCGCCATTGACTTCAAAAGCCTTATAGATACCTGTTAGCGCAGATTCTCCTGTTACTTTTCGAACAGCTCCTACGATAAGAGTAGCATCCTCTACCCCAGCTGTAATACTAGCGTTGCGGTATTGTTCTTTTGTCACTTCAGTGATATTTTCCGGTGTCTTTATTACAACATCTACACCTTTTCCTTTGTTTTCTTTCTGCACGATAACAGAAGAAATCATATTGCTGGATCCATTTGGATCTCCCCCGATATAATTTACTAGATCCTTATAGGTTACCGATGTAGAGTTTACATTCTCTGGATTTTCAATATCAAGAAGTCTTTGTGTTTCCTTTACTTCGCTTTCCGATAAACTTTCCCCATATACGAAAGTAGGCTGTCCCCATCTTTCGTTAACTACAGTTGTATCTATTTTGCCTTGAGCTGACGCAATTGTAGACACAGACGGCAGCAGCATAGCCGATAATAGAAAAGCTGCAATAATTTTTTTGATTTTGTTCATAACATCCTCCTTATTTTGAACTACTTTTATTATACCATAGTCCAAGGATTACTAATCCATAAGAAGATTGAGAAAATACTACAAAATTATTACATTCTATTTATATGCTTCTTCTAAGCCGTTCTCTTTCTTCCAGTTCTCTTCGTCTGCCGCCTTCTTCACCCATTTCTGAAGAATCTAATTTATCAATCCAGGATAATGCTTTTCCCGTTCCCCGGACTACGGCTGTCACTGGTCCTTCTGCGATATTGACCGGAATGCCGATCTTCGATTCAAGCTTTCGATCAAGTCCCGGCACTAGACATCCTCCACCAGTCATCACAGCACCTCGCTCATAAAGATCCGCTGCCAGCTCCGGCGGTGTTTTTTCAAGAACTTCTTGAACCGTTCTTATAATCTGATCCAAAGGATGGCGAATCGCTTCGGAAATATCCGTTGACGTAACAAACACATGCACAGGCAGTCCGTTGATAAGATTTCGTCCCTTTACTTCAAAAAGATTATCGTCTTCTCTCGGATAGGCGGAAGCGATATTGATCTTTATCTCTTCCGCTGTCCTTTCCCCTATAATCATATTGTACTTGCCTTTTATATATTCAGTAATAGCTGTATCGCATTCATCCCCGCCGATAGGAAGAGATTTATTAATAATAATCCCTCCTAAGGCAATCACCGCAACATCCGTCGTGCCGCCTCCGATATCGATAACGAGATTTCCTCCTGCATCGGTAATATCTACTCCAGCTCCGATTGCCGCTGCAAGAGGCTCTTCAATTAAATAGGTTTTATAGGCTCCGGCTAGCTTGCTTGCCTGCATAACAGCTCTTCTCTGTACCTGGGTGATTTCACTGGGTACACAAATTACTACATTTGGCCGTATCATTGTTTTTCCTATAGATTTATGGATAAAGTATTTCAACATTTTTTCTGTAGAGTTAAAATCCGCTATGACTCCATCTTTCATAGGTCTTGTAGCACGGATATTTCCGGGAGTTCTTCCAAGCATTTTTTTTGCTTCTTTGCCGACAGAAAGGATTTTACCGGTATAGCTGTCCATTGCTACTACGGATGGTTCATTTATTATGACGCCTTTGCCTCTTATATAGACAAGCACTGATGCTGTACCTAAATCGATAGCAATATTTTTTCTGAAATTGCTTATATTTGCCATCCTTCCATTCTCCTCCCTTTCACAATTTATATCTCTTCTGCTGCTTTTCTTAATTCCTCAACTTTAGAAAGTTTCTCCCAAGGCAGATCTATATCGTCTCTTCCAAAATGACCGTATGCTGCTGTTTGGCGATAAATCGGTCTTCTTAAATCCAGCTGATCGATGATTGCTGCAGGTCTTAAGTCAAAATGCTCTTCTATTATTTTCTCTAGTTTTTCATCTTCCATAATCCCTGTGTTTGAACTGTTTGCGTAGATAGATACAGGTTTCGCTACTCCGATAGCATAGGAAATGCCTACTTCGATTTTTTCGCAAAGTCCGGCGGCTACCATGTTTTTCGCAATAAAGCGTGCCATATAGGCTCCTGAACGGTCTACCTTTGTTGGATCTTTTCCTGAGAAAGCTCCTCCTCCATGATGTCCGAAACCGCCGTAAGTATCTACGATGATTTTTCTTCCAGTAAGACCCGCATCCCCCATAGGTCCGCCTACGATAAAGCGGCCTGTTGGATTGATATAGATTTTTGTGTTTTCATCGATCATAGATTCGTCAATCACTGTTTTTATTACATATTCCATTATATCTTTTCTCAACTCTTCTGTTGAGATTTGAGGATCATGCTGAGTAGAAAGGACAATAGCATCTATTCTTTGCGGTATCCCATCAATATATTCTACTGTGACCTGGCTTTTTCCGTCTGGTCGAAGATATTTTAAAGTGCTGTTTTTACGAACTTCAGCTAGTTTTCTAGTTAATTTATGGGACAGTATCAAAGGAAGGGGCATGTATTCCTTTGTTTCCTTGCAGCCAAAACCAAACACCATACCTTGATCTCCTGCACCGATTGCATTATATCTTTCTTCTTTTCCCTGCTTTTCTTCATAAGAGCTGTCTACTCCTAGGGCGATATCCGGAGACTGTCCATTAATAGAAGTGATCACTCCGCAGGTTTCTGCATCAAAACCGTATTTTCCTCTATCGTATCCAATTTCTTTTACTGTATTTCTAGCAATAGCAGAAATATCTACATAGGTAGATGTTGTAATTTCTCCCATAACCATAATTAAGCCGGTTGTTGTAGCTGTTTCGCAAGCTACACGAGCGGCAGGATCTTTTTCTAATATGGCATCCAAGATAGCATCTGAAATCTGATCGCAGATTTTATCCGGATGTCCTTCTGTTACTGATTCAGAAGTAAATAGTATTCTACTCATAATTCCCTCCAAAAAAATAACCCTGCCTGAATTAGCAAGGTTCTTCATTCCTTATTTTTCAGTATATTCTGCAGGATGTAGCACCTAACTGAATAGGTTGCCGGATTTCACAGGGCCTGTTCCCTCCATCACTCTTAATAAGATCTATTCATTTGTTATACAACATCTTTAATTTTATCATAATATGAAATGAATCGTCAATTATTCATCCCATTGTTTCAGAAGCACTGTAGCGTAAGCTGTTATTCCTTCTCCACGGCCTTCATAACCTAGTTTCTCTGTAGTTGTCGCCTTTATAGACACATTAATAACATTTGTTTTTAAGCATTTCGCCAAGGTCATCTTCATCTCTTCAATAAAGGGAGCAAGCTTTGGTTTTTGGCATGCTATAGTACAGTCGATATTCCCGATTCGATAACCATTGTCCATCATAAGCTGGGTTACTCTTTCTAAGAGCAGCTTTGAATCGATATCCTTATACTGCATATCCGTATCGGGAAAAATCTTTCCAATATCTCCAAGAGCAAGAGCTCCAAGCATTGCATCCATAATAGCATGGATACACACATCCGCATCAGAATGGCCTAATAAACCTTTTTCATAAGGGATCTCTACACCGCCGAGTATAAGTTTCCTTCCTTCTGCCAGCTGGTGAACATCTACGCCAAAACCTATTCTCATTTCTTCTCCTCCATATCAAGAATTTTTTCCCCTACAAACAAATCTTCCTTTGTAGTGATTTTAATATTCGTGTAATCCCCTAAAACAATCTTTACTTTCTTACCCAGTTTTTCCACTAAAGAAGAGTCATCCGTCACTTTAATATTTTCCTCTTTATTGATCTCATAGGCTTCCTTGATTATATTTTTCCGAAAAACCTGAGGCGTTTGTACTTGATAAAGAAATTCTCTGTTTGGCGTATAGTCTACCATACCATTATGATCCGAACACTTTATCGTATCTTTTACCGGTACTGCTACAATCACAGCTTCGTGTTTTTCGATTTCCTCTAAACATTTTTCAATAGTCTCTCTTCGAATGAATGGTCTTGCCCCGTCATGGCACACTACAATATCACAGTCCTCTTCCAAGACCTTCAGTCCATTATATGTAGACTCTTCCCTGCTGGAACCTCCGATAACTAATTTTACAGGCTTCTTCAAAGCTAGAGTTATTTCTTCCATCGCTTCCTTATCCTGTTCTCGAATAACAAGGAGTATATTTTGTATTTTTTCTATTTTATCAAAAACTTCTAAAGTTCTTTCAATCACTGTCTTACTGCCGATCTTGAGAAAAAGTTTTCCTTTTTCATGACCCATCCTGCTTCCCGATCCGGCGGCTGTGATTAATACAGTTGTATTGTTGCCCATATTATCACCTCTATCCTATTTTAACATAATCGTATCAAAATATCTTTGGGGAGGGAAAGAAAGGCGGGTTTGCTGATGCAGCCCAGGCAGGATCCCTGACGGGACCAAGGCTCTAGGCGGCACACCTGCGGTGACCAGGAAAAGATAGGAAAATACAGGAAAAGAAAGGGAGTAGGTTATAGGTAGTAGGGGTGGTAGAAAATATAAAAGCTTAAAAAAACAGCCTTCCTAATTTGGAAGACCGTCTTTCATTTTTACGAATATCATTTTACCGGCAGCTGTTTGAATGACAGAGGTTACTTCTGTACTTACCTGCTGTCCGATATATCTTTTTCCGCCTTCTACAACGATCATCGTACCGTCATCAAGATAACCCAGCCCCTGATTGGATTGATTTCCGTCTTTAATAATGCGTACACTCATTTCTTCGCCAGGAATAACCACTGGTTTTACTGCATTCGCCAATTCGTTTATGTTTAATACTTCTATATTTTGAACCGCCGCCACTTTGTTGAGATTATAATCATTTGTAACGACTTTTGCTCCAAGCTCTTTTGCCATCCGCAGGATTTTTGAATCTACTTCTTCAGTATCCGGATATCTTTCTGTGGTCACTTCTACACGGCTGCCATAGGTATCTTGGATTTGATTCAGTACATCTAATCCTCTGCGGCCCTTTTGTCTTCTTAGATTGTTCTCAGAATCTGCAATATGCTGAAGTTCTTCCAATACAAATATTGGAATCATAATATGGCCTTCCATAAATCCAGCATGGAAAATATCTATTATCCTGCCGTCTATAATAACGGATGTATCCAGTATTTTTAAACTCTGCTTCTCTTTTTTCTGATTCTTTTCTTTTGTGTTGATTTTTAATTTTGAAAATGCAGTAGACCATTCTTCTTTATCTCTTGTAGCAATCCTAAGCCCTAAATATCCCAACGCTAAATACATTACAATAGAAATCAGCGGAATTAAAAGATTTCCAATATATGGAATTGAAATACGGTACAAGGGCTGCGAGATCAAAAATGCTAATACAAAGCCTACAATTAAACCAACAGTTCCATGGATAATATCCATTAAGGCAAATTCCTGCAGGGCTTCAATCGCTTTTCCTGTTACAGCTTTTAAGAATTTAAATAATGGCTTAAATAATAAATAAAATATAATTGCAAATAATAAAACGCCTATCACGTAGACAATAATCTGTGTAACCATCGGTCTTTGAGTCAATTTAAAAACTTCACTCAAAGAATTAGCTACCACAAATCCGACAATGGCTCCTAAAAAAGACATAATAAAACGCGCAATTTTTTCTGACATTTTTACACCTCCTTACATAAGGATTTTACATAAAAAATATGTTTATATTGTGTTGCGAATATAAACATATTTTTTATTACTTTTCTTCTATTTTTAATTCTTCATCCAAAAGAGTCGTAATCTGCAATTCTATTTCCTTCGCTTCTCGATCTTCTACTAGAGCAAGTTCTGATATCAGCATTTTTTTCGCTGCATTTAAGATTTTCTTTTCCGCCATAGATAGACCCTTTACCGAATCCAAAAGATACAAACTGCGATAAACCTCTGTAATTTCTATAATATCGCCTGTACGAAGTTTTTCTAAATTATCTTTATATCTTTGATTCCAATTTTCATCTTCTTCTTCAACCGATTTTTCCAGAACCCTGTGAACTTCTTCTGCCTTTTCTTTGTCCATAACATTCCGAATTCCAAGATCTTTGATTTTATGGACAGGCACAGAAATTTTCATTTGGCCCATTGGCATCTTTAAAATATAATAATCACTTATATCGCCAAGAATTTCTTTTTGAGTTATCTCTACGATGACACCAGCGCCATGCATAGGATAGACAATTTTATCACCAATATTAAACAAATTTCTCACCCACCTCATAGATAATTATAAACTATATTTTAAAAATAGTAAAGTGAAAATATTTAATTATATCATAGTACATAGAGATGTCAATAGTAAAATACCAATTTTACATATTTTTTTATTTTGAATATCTCCCCTATAAAAAAGACCGAAACATCCGCCTTTAAAAAATTATATCTTCCCTCTCATTTTAAAACCACTTACCTATATTCTATATTTTAAATCACCTGCCCTTTATAGCCTGGCTGCTTTCAAAATTCATCATTGATAAATACCATACAGCAATATATAAAAAAGAATATAATCCCGCCTTAACGAGTATCTTGTTCTTGATTATTTTATTGTGTATTTATTCGCACCATCTATTCTGTAATTTTTATTTTCACATCTGCTAAAAAATTTTGAACCACGGAACTTATCGCATTGGTTTCTCCTCTTATAATCGTTTCTGTGGCTTCCAGACATTTTATTTTCTACAATACTCTTTCTAGAAGCTTATCTTTTACCCTTAATATGATAGGCGCTCCTTTTACACCCAAACAGTTAGGAGCAAGAGTGCATCTACCGTCACTTTTTTTCACAACAAAAACAGCTGCAGAGTTTTTCACTCCACAGCTGTCTTTGCTGTCTCAGCCCAATTGGTATCGGGTTTATTTGCCTGTTAGTTCTTTTACTACTGCGTCTGGGATTCTTCCTGTTCCGCCGACTACAGTAAGTTTTTCGAATTTAGCATTTTTGATATATTCTGCTACACTTGGACGGGCTTTCGTTGTTGGTGTAAGAAGAACAGGAGCATTATTTCTCGCTGCTGTAGGTCCTATCACTAAGGCATCGGCATAGACTTCGCCAGATGCGATATATCCAAGGCCGCTGTTCGCAAATTTTGTTTTTGCTATCGCTACAGATGTTTCATATCTTGTGGTTCCTTCGATTCGTTCAGAAACTTTCGGTAACTGTGTTTCAACGGCTTTTGCGATTGCATTTGTGCCGCCGACGATGATTGTATCGTTGATACCTAAGTTTGTAATCGCTTGTTTGTAGAAAAAATTTTCTTGTATTCTATTAGATATAAAAAGAGGTCCTTGCAGGCCTCTCTCTTAGAATACTTTTCCCATAACCTCTTTTAATGTTGCACATCGTATCACTTCAACATATTCCGTCTCTATTTCTTTGTCAAAGGGATAAGTGTATATTTTTTTATAACCTAAACGATCCAACTCTCGGATTCTCGATTCGATTTGAGGAACTTTTTTGAGTTCTCCTGTCAGTCCTACTTCAGAAACAAATACGGTATCGTTTGAAATGCCTTTATTATAGTAAGCAGAGACGATGCTCATTATAATCGCCAAGTTTACGGACTGCTCTGATAAACGAAGCCCCCCTGTGGTTTTAAGAATAACATTTTTGTCGTAAAGCTTAATTCCGCCCCGTTCTTCTAAGATCGAAATCAAAGTATTCAGCTGATCTTTTCTAAGACTATCTCCTATTCTTGTAGGATAAGGCATAAAAGAAGTTGAGATGAGGGACTCTACTTCTACTGCCATCATCCGGGAGCCTTCTTTAATCATGGCGAGGGCACTGCCGGGCACCGGCTCTTTTCGATCTGTCAAAAAGAATGCCGACGGGTCTTTTATTTCTTTTAACCCTTCCTCTATCATTTCAAAAAGCCCGATCTCGCCAGTTCTTCCGAAACGGTTTTTTGTAGAAAGAATGGTGCGCAGCGGATCGTCTGATTCCCCTTCTAAATATAGAACAGTATCCACTAAATGCTCCAAAGTTCGCAGTCCTGCCATTTCGTCCGCCTTTGTCATATGGCCGATCATCATCACAGCACGAGGCCGTCTGCTGTCTTTTGCGATTTCCACCATTTTGTTTGCACATTCGATAGTCTGAACAGGCGATCCAGGTCGTGAACTGTGTTCCTGAAGGGTGAAAGTCTGGATACTATCGAGCAAGATCAAGTCCGGATCGATCTCTTCTATATGAAGAAGGGCCTCGTCCATAGAAGTTGTAGATACGATCCAAATATTATCCGGGATATCTTTCATAATCCGTTTCGCTCTGGATTTAATTTGAGAACCGGATTCTTCCCCAGAAAGATAGAGGATTTTCAACCCTTTTTTTCCGAGCACATAAGAAAGTTCTAGAAACAAGGTCGATTTTCCAGCCCCTGGCCTTGCGGTAAGTATGGTTACAGAATCTCTGACAAGACCTCCGCCGAGTACTCGGTCCAGTTCGCTGATTCCTGTCTGTATGCGATGTTTGTCGTCTACTACGATTTCCTTTAAGGAAAAAGCCTGTGATTTCTTGCTTCTTTTTTGAGGACTTGTAGTTGTGTCAGCCGCCTCTTCTAAAGATCCCCAAGTGCCGCAGCTTGAACATTTCCCAGTCCAAGAAACTGTTTCGTATCCGCATTCGCTGCATTTATATAAAGTTTTTTTCTTAGCCATTTTAATCACCTCAAGGATCATTGTAGCACAATGACTTCTTTAACCTCATTTTTAATGAACACAAAAAAAGAAAGATCAGAATAAACTCTTTTCCATTTATTTTTGATCTCTCTAATTTTATTTAATAAAATTATATCTTTTTACTTTCTTTTTTACATAGAGTATAAATAGGACCATAATGGCGATCGCAATGACTGCATTCCTAAAATAAATCATTTTATTAGCCGGATAGAAATAGAAGAGATCCATTTTTTCATAGAATATTCCATTCATAATTTGAAAACTGTCTATAGTGTAAAGGATAAGGAATAGAATAAGAGGTGTAATATAGCCTTGAAAAAGAATACTAAGCCCCTTAAAAAAAACCAAACTTATTCCTATTGTGATAAACAGAAAAAGGATAAAAACAATAAAGTATTCTGTAAATGAAATCTCAGAGGTCAGTTTAAAAAAACTATAGTAAATACTCTCTTCCAAAAACCAATTTATTTTCTCCGAAAATAATATATTTCCAACAAAATACAATACCGCTGCAATTACTGCAGTTTGTCCTATAGAAAAAAGTAGTATTCTTAATAATTCTATTTTCCAATACTTTGTACGGCTTCCTATCTTAAGAACTCTAATTTCTCTCTCTTGGTACTTACTGATAAAAATATATTGTACAAAAAGAACCAGTATAATACCTGCACAAAAGTAAAAAGGCTGCATAAACTGAGCAAGAGCATCCGCTAGAGAAACTTCTGCATTAATGCCGGGATATGTGCTGGATGTTCTTAGGAGTGAATAAAAAACATAGAAAACAAGAAGAAATTCCAGCAGAATAACGGCCCTTTTTGTTTGTATAATGGATTCTTTTAATCCTGTTGCCGTTGGTTTCAAACATTTCATAGCTCTACTCGCTTTTAATCTTTATAGATTCTTTTTTCTGGACGATCTCCCCAGCTTTTATCTCTATAATTTCATCGGACAGATATTCTAATTCTTCTTTTTCATGAGAAGCTATAATAATAAGCTTTCCTTTTTCTTTCTCTTCCAAAAGCATCTCTATGACAATTTTCTCGCTTCTTTCATCTAAACCATTCAAGGGTTCGTCTAATAAGATAATTTCCGGATCCTCCATAAGCGCCATTGCAATACCAAGCTTTTGACGCATTCCCAAAGAATATTTTTTAACTTTCTTATTATCTTCCGGATCTAGCAAAAGATCATTCATTATTTTTTTACAATCTGCTTCATGGATAACATTTCTTATAGAAGCTATCATTTTTAAATTATCCAGCCCCGAAAACTCCCCTAGTAAACCTGGATTTTCTATTAAAACTCCAACACTCTCTGGAAAAGAAATATCTTTATGCAGTATTTTTTCATCTATCCTAACGGTTCCTTGTGTCGGTATTACAAGTCCAGCAAGGATTCGAAGAAGCATAGTTTTACCGCTTCCATTTTTACCCCTAAGAACATAAGTTTTTCCGCTAGTGAAACGGGCATTTATATCTGTTAAAATGCTTTTTTTATCTAATTCAAGATTTATATTTTCTAATAAAATCTCCATATTTTCTCCTTATCATAGTATATTTCGTTTTGTTATCTTTTTGTAGCCAAATAATATAAACAATATCCCCATAACGAGCAACATACTATAACGGGACCCTATTGTTAATAGCTCAGGGGAAGAAAATGCCCTTAAATACATCAGATTATTAACGATAAACAAGGGACTATTGATTAAAAGACCTAAAAAGGTATAACACAGCATAATCATATAAGAAAATGCTGTCGAAAAATACAATCCCATAAACTTCGCCATTAGTTGATAAATAGATAAAGAGACGGGCCCCATAAGTAAAGTAATAATTCCGGGAAAAGAATAAAGATAACGAATATCGATTCCTGTTATATCCATATGCAGATCTATCGTAACTTTATAACTCACAACACCAAAGAATATACTAAAAAATATAATAGTCGTCAGATGAATCAATAGTGCTCTAGCTGTCATTACAAAACTACTCTTCCATTCGACAGACCACCATCTTTTCCGAGATTGTAAACGAGTGAAAATCTGTTCTCCTCTTTTTTCTAAATGGTCCTGAACAACTTTAACAGATTGATAAGCGCAGTATAGCTGAAACACAAGCCAATAGATAGGTATCTCTCTGAAAAAAGAAGTGTATTGTCTCTCAAACTCTGGACACCCTCTCCAAAAATAAAGAAAATAGTCTATGGATGTCGGCTCGATTTTTGCATCTTGGCAGATCGCATAAAAAGGAATTAGACCTGCCACTGTGATTATACTAAT
The DNA here is from genome assembly GCF_052116305.1 of Gallicola sp. Sow4_E12. Classification (NCBI taxonomy): domain Bacteria; kingdom Bacillati; phylum Bacillota; class Tissierellia; order Tissierellales; family Peptoniphilaceae; genus Gallicola; species Gallicola sp. Sow4_E12. The sequence continues at coordinate 27,655 of NZ_JBQKLI010000006.1, forward strand.
AAGAACTATCTCTATATACGTCATGTGTTCTGATTTCATAAGCTGTTTCCTTTATCGCTAATTATTGGGTTTTATCCTCGATGGGTTTTAAATGAATCACTCTATTTATATTCATACTTTCAGTATTATCTGGAGAAAAGGAAACACTGGAAAATAAATCATTCTTGAACTTTTTAAAATCATCTCTTTGTATCAAATAAGCGATTTCCAGCGGTGCTTCTTCTTTTGCTGATAGATTGTTAATCAACATATTTGGATTTTGAAGTCCTCTGCCTTTTACAAACGTGTTTAATCCTATAAAATTCGGGTCTTTATTTTCTTTCATTGTATACAAATCCCCTAATGCTATCGTTCTAATAGAAGAGCTGTTGTTTACAAAAGAAAAATGCAGTATTAAAAAACCATATTTGTCTTTTAATACACCATCATCCTTTGCTATTACTTCATCCGTTAAATACTCGTTCAGTTCTTCTTTACTAATATCAAAACCATTTAATTCTCTTTCAAGTGTTACAGATTCCAATACCGCCTCAACGTCTTCGTTCTGAATTTTTTCACCTATTGTATATATCGTTGAATCCTCATTCTTAAGCTCCGGTTCTTTCTGATTTATCCCTCTTTGATTCATGATTATATAGATTGCTAATACAACAACTACACCTATTAATATATACCTATATTTATTTTTCATAAGCAAACCTCTCACTATCATTTATAAAGTACCTTTCCGAATCCACAACGGTATTGCCGATCCTGCAAACAAGAGAAAAAATATTCCAAGACTTATCCCTGGATGAAAATGCCCAAGAGGCGGCGAAAAATATTCTGAGGGCATAAGGGAATGAAACCCTGTCATTTGAAAAATCAAATCTGCTGCTTTCCATATAAAAAAAGGAAATAAAACAACAAAATATTTTTTCGGCATAATACTATACGATATCATTCCCATTACAGCTAAATATCCGCCTAAAATTCCCCATTGAAATGAATTAAAGATCAGAAACAGCAGCGGCCTTTCAAAGAACAATCTTTGACCGAAGAATACAAGGGGAAGCTGTACTTCAGTCATTGCCGATTCCGGTGTCGGGGTGATAAAAGATGTTACGGTTGACTGAAGTACAATATTAAGAAGTACTGGAACAAAAATTACTAGAAACGCTCCAAGAAAAGTGATGAAATACTTCCCTTTAATATAATCGCTTTTAGAAACTCTTGTACAAACAGCATTTTTAAATCCTGTTTCTTCGTCTTCCAACAAACTCGCGGAATGAGGTAGACTCGCTAGGATCGGAAGCAGAAGCAGGAACAAATAACGTGTTTTTGAATTAAGTTCCCCGCCTATCCAGCCTAGATAAATGGAAAGGGGCGACTCCATAACGATCGCTTCTCCTCTTTCCAACACTTCAGGATAACCATCGTCAATAAAAAGCCCATAATCCACAAACTGTGCTATGCAAATAATCAGTGATATCCCAAAAGCAATCCAGAACCCTTTTCCACGAACCATCCTATTCCATTCTAATTTAATAATTTTTTTCATACACAACTCCTCACTCATTAGAAGAAAAGACCCTAACAAGATAAGCTAGGATCTCTTTTTTATGGAAAATATCGAATTCTAGAATATGTGGGATAGTAAGATACTGTCAAATAATGGGGTCCTTTTTCAAATTCTTCCTTAAGAGAATCTGGAATATAATGATCCCAGTACTCCCCAGCAACATACAAATCTTTCTTTTCACCCGGCTGAATAATTCGAGAAGATAATAGTTCAAGATCCTTTTGATCAGGTTTCTTTTCAAAAACCATTCCCCGGATAATAGAGTTTATGCTGCCTTTCCATGATACTCGAAAATAATAGAGATCAGGACTTTCAGAAGTTCTCCCTCGATTCTCCACCTCAAAATTCATCATGATACCACGATATTTATGACCACTTTTCCCATCGTCTCCAGAAATCGCCAAAACTTCTTCATTCGACAATAAAGTCATCTCTTTTCCCTTAATCCAAATATTTTTCGTATTATCTAAGTGAAACCACTCGCCGCTATCAAAAACTGCTTCCTTCGCTGGAGGAACTTCTATCTGTCTTTTTACCCCTAGGCTGATTAGAATAACAAAAGACAACAAGGCTATTCCAACTATTATCTTTTTCATTATTCGTTAAATCCCAGGAATTCTATCGTAATTATCTGGGCTAAAATAACCCCATACTTTCCATCTTACTCCGCCAGGACCTTTTTCTAAACGAGGTAATGCTCTCGTGCCTAATTCAACATAATTTGAAAATATATTCGCTTGCCCTTCATTCAACCGATAATGATGCCTTTTACTTTTCATTATCCCATCCCTTGTTCCATTATCTTGACGTATATCCACTAAGTAAAAACGATTTCCAGAGTTCTTAACATAACACCCTGAACGATCTCTCTTCGTCAAAGCCCAAGTAGAGGGGAATTTCACTGTCCTCTGCGCCTCATCGGAGTTAAATGTGAATTCAAAATACCGATCTGTATGATTGTTTGCAAGGGATACTTGATTCCATTGAGTAATTAAACCCATAGCGATAACTATTACAATAACTTTCAAAATCTTTTTCATTCCTAGGCTCCTTTCTATACGATTTTACTTTTGGTTACTCTAATCCTTTTTTGACTCTATTCTCGTATTATTATACTACCAAAAAAAAAAAAGATAAACTTTCTTTTCGCTCTCGCTCTTTTATATTGAAACATTTTAGATAGTATTATTTAAGTTTTTATTTTCATAATCATTTAATTTCCTATGTATATTCTTTTTATTATTTAAAAAAAGAGCTGTCTTGATCTAAGTTCAAGACAGCTCTTTTTATATTTAATTATTTTTATTCTTCAGAAGCTTCCTTTTCCTCAGCAACTTCTTCTACCGTAGTCTTTTTAAACTTCACTTTGTCTCTTGAAACAGATATTGCAATACTGTCTTCCTTCGAAATATCTCCGCTTAGAATCGCTTCTGCCATTGCGTTTTCGATAGATGTACGGATCACTCTTTCTAAAGGTCTTGCGCCATACTCTTTGCTGAATCCTGTCTTAGAAATGAAATTCAACAACTTGTTGTCGTATTCTGCTGTGATATCTACCTTTTCAAGTCTTTCGATCATTTCATCCAATAATAAAGCTGCAATTTTCTTCACATCTTTTTCGTTTAAGTTTTGGAAGATAATGATATCGTCGACTCTGTTTAAGAATTCAGGACGGAAGGTGTTTTTCAGTTCATCCAAGATGATTTCTTTATTTCTTTCATATTCTTCCTTTTCCACATCTTTGCTGGTATTAAATCCTAAGGATTTTGTTTTTTCTAAAGAGGTAGCTCCCACATTCGATGTCATGATAACTACTGTATTTTTAAAATCTACAGTTTTCCCTTGAGAGTCGGTAAGTCTTCCGTCATCGAGGATTTGAAGCATCATATTAAACACATCGGGATGGGCTTTTTCGATCTCATCGAACAGCACTACAGAGTAGGGTTTTCTTCGAACCGCTTCTGTCAGCTGTCCGCCTTCGTCATATCCTACATATCCTGGAGGTGATCCGATCAATTTAGACACAGAATGTTTTTCCATATATTCACTCATGTCAATTCGGATCATACTCTCCTCATCTCCGAAAAGCTCTTCTGCCAAGGATTTCGCAAGATATGTTTTACCTACTCCAGTCGGTCCGACGAAGATAAAGGATCCGATAGGCTTTCCTTCTTCTTTTAAGCCGACACGGGCTCTTTGAATCGCATGGGTAATTTCTTCTACTGCCGGATCTTGTCCGATGACTTTTTCTTTCAGATGTTCTCCAAGGTGAAGATACTTTTCGCTTTCTTCTTCTGTAAGTTTTGTCACAGGAACATTCGACCAGTCGGATACGATTTCTGCGATTTCTTCTTCTCCAACAATCATATTTTTCGTCTTTTTCTCTTTATCCCATTCTTCTTGAATGCCGGATAATTCGTCTTTTATCTTCTTGATTTCATCACGAATGACTGCTGCTTTTTCGAAATCCTGAGTCGCTACTGCCTGCTCTTTTTCCTCTACCTTTTTCTCAAGTGCGTCTTCCAGTTCTTTAATGTTTGGTGGTGAAATATAGAACTTCATTCTAACTCTTGAAGCTGCTTCATCGATCAAGTCGATCGCTTTGTCTGGAAGAAAACGGTCTGGAAGGTAGCGGTGGGAAAGTTCTGCTGCAGCTGTTATCGCTTCGTCCATAATCATTACTTTGTGATGGACTTCATATTTGTCCCGAATCCCTTTTATGATTTTAATGGTATCTTCTACTGTAGGTTCTTCCACCATAATCGGCTGAAGGCGTCGTTCCATAGCTGCATCTTTTTCGATATTCTTACGGTATTCATCAATAGTAGTAGCACCGATCATTTGAATTTCGCCTTTCGCAAGAACCGGCTTTAAAATATTCGATGCATCCATCGCCCCTTCTGCTCCGCCGGCACCTACTATAGTGTGGAATTCATCGATAAATAGAACAACATTTTCTTGTTCGATCAGTTCTGTAATTGTATTTTTTAATCTTTCTTCGAAATCTCCTCTGTACTTTGTCCCAGCGAGCATTCCGGCAAGGTCTAAACTTACAAGTTCTTTATCCGCTATAATTTCCGGAACTTCCCCTTCTACAATTCTTTGGGCAAGTCCTTCTGCAATTGCTGTCTTTCCAACACCCGGTTCTCCGATAAGAACAGGGTTGTTCTTTCTTCTTCGTAGAAGGACTTGAATAATTCTTTCGATCTCGTCGTTTCTTCCGATAACAGGATCGATTTTTCCTTCTCTTGCAAGATCATTTAAATTTCTTGAATATTTTTCTATAGTAGAATCTTCTTGTTTCATAGCACCCTTCTTATTTCCTTTATTTGTTGGCGAGGACAGCTGGTCTGCAATTTTCTTTTTATTGACCCCTGTCGTTTTCAGCATATAGGCAGAGAAAGATTCGTCATCCCGAAGCAAAGCTAACAATACATGGACACTTCCCACATACTGATCTCCTCTTTTCGCCGCTTCCTCCCGGCTGATTTCTAAAAGCCTTTTTACTCTAGGAGTAAAACCTGTGGGAGGTGTTTCGCTTTTTCCATAGCCGATACTGCTGATAATAATGGCCTTAAGATTTTCATAATCCGCCCCTGCATTTAAAAGAGCCTGTGTTTCTGCATTATTCATTTTGAAAAAGGCAAGGAGAATATGCTCCGTTCCGATATAATCATGTTTCATCTTTAAACTTTCTCTAGCAGCCATTTTCAATAAATTATCTATAGTTCCGCTGTTATTATTCAAAAATTTCCTCCTTCTTGATAAAATCGCGGATCCAATCCGCTCTTATCACGTCTTCTTCTTTATAGCTTTTTAAATCGTATTTATAGTTGAGTACAGTATATTTCTGCACTTTTTTCATCATTTCATTCATCTGTTTAAAGCCAAGACCTTGGTACAGCCCTAAGTCTATTCCCATTCTTAAGTTGGATAGACATTCGAAAGCTTCCTCTTCCCCGATTTGTCTTGCATATTTTAAAACACCAAGGGAACGAAAGACTTTGTCTTTTATTTTTACTGGATGTTTTTCTAAAGTTCTCGCACGCACATTTCTTTCGTTCATTACGATTCGATGGGCAATATTTTCTATTTTTTCTACCAGCATCTGTTCGCTGATTCCCAAGGTCTGCTGGTTTGAGATTTGGTAGAGGTCTCCGGAAGCCTTGCTTCCTTCTCCGTAGAATCCTCTTACAGTAATACCCAATTTGTTTAAAGAATCCTGCAGTCCTTCCATATAATCAGCTTCCCTTAAAGCGGGAAGATGCACCATAATGGAAGCCCTCAAGCCTGTCCCTGCATTTGTCGGACAGGTTGTAAGGTATCCGTATTTATCATCGAAAGCAAAGTTGATCTTCTTCTCCAGCTGTTCTTCGATTTCCCTAGCCCGATTCAGATTTTCTCTTAAGGTAAAATCGTCGTTTAGTACCTGCAGGCGAAGATGATCTTCTTCGTTGATCAGAAGATTTACTTTCCGGTCTTTATGAAGAAAGTAAGCGGAGATCTCCTTGTTTTTATTGAGTTCTGGGCTAACAAGATGGTCTTCCATAAGCATCCGTCTTCCGACACTGTTAACTTCGCTCATGCGCTGAAAATCAAACTCCTTATCCGGATCTACCGACTCCATAGCATTTTGAAAAATTTCTATAATTTCCTTGGACTCTTCATCTTGAAGGAGATGGGGAAATCGGTGGTCTTTTATATTTCTCGCAAGTCGCACCCTTGTACTAATCACGATATCTTCGTAGTCTTTTATATCATCTTTCATCGATCTGATCACTCGCCTTAATTAATTCACTTTTTAGATCTTTCAACTCGTCTCTTAAAGAGGCAGCTTCTTCGTATTTCTCTTCGTAAACCATTTCTCTTAACTGATCCTCTTTGTCTCGAATTTCTTTTCGGATCGTACGAAGCCCTTCATATATTTCCGGCACCTTGCCTTTGTGTTCGTTCGTTCCCTGGGTCTGAAGGAGTATCTGATCGATAGAATTTCTAAATTCCTCATAGCAGTGATCGCAGCCGAACTTTCCGTTTTGCAAAATCCAGCTGAAGCTTGTGCCGCAATGGCTGCAGTTTTTCGAAGTTTTGTTCTCTTCAAGATCTTCCGAATGCATTTCTAAAACTGCTTTCTCCGTTTCTTCCGGTACAAGCATAGAACTGACTAATTCCGACAATATCTGCTGAAAAAATTTGTATTCTTCATCCCCTGAACTATTTTCTATCATCGGCTGATCAAATTCTTCTATATAATTTTGATAACAAGATTCGCATAGGGCGATTTTGGCGGAGCCTTCATCGCTTAAAACGTTAATTTCTATTACGGCATCTTGATCGCATTTGTCACATTTCATGGATTTCCTCCTATCTAAGCAGCACCAATAAAATACTGCGTAAAATATCAGCACGAACTTCGTTTCTTTTACTATTGTCTACATTGGTAAGGGCAGTATCCTCTAATCCATGCATAATCAGCTGTCCTTCTCTTTGTGTTAAAACATCTTCTTCCACTAAGGTGTTGATCAGATGATAGCATTTGTTTTTTGTAATCGTTGGTCCTACTGCCTCATTGATAAGCTCTCTGATATTCGGCTGCTCTTTAAAAGAAAGCTTCATTATTCTAATATACCCACTTCCGCCTCTTCTACTTTCTATATGATATCCTTCATAGGGAGTAAAACGGGTCGTCAATACATAATTTATTTGGGAAGGAGCACAATTAAAATGATTTGCCAAGTCATTTCTTCCAATTTCAAGCACTCCGTCTTCTGTTTCCAATAGAAGTTTCTTTAAAAACTCCTCTATACTATTTGTCAATCCTGCCATTTCCACACCTCTAACTTTGACTATCTTTGACTATACATTTCGTAAAAATGTCTCTATCTAGAGACATTTTTATTATACCATTATTGTAGGTATTATACAATATTTAATTGAGATTTAGAAAAGAGTGGAGAGTCGGAAGCAGGGGAACGTCTAACGACGCCTTTTATACGTAGAAAATGCTCCGCATTTTCCTCCATCCCTATTACCTATTCCCTATAACCTATTTCCTCTCTTTTCCTCTCTTTTCCTCTCTCTTCCCTAGCCACCAAAGGTGTGCTGCCTAGTGCCTAGGTGCCAAAGGCATCCTGCCTGGGTTGCGAAGCAATCCCGCCTTTATTAATCTTCTTTACTCGCTTCGATAATCTTTTCAGCAACATTATGAGGGGCTTCTTCATAGCGTTCGAATTCCATAAAGAAATTTCCTCTTGCTTGAGTCATAGAACGAAGATCGATAGAATATTCAAACAGTTCTGCATGAGGAGCTTCTGCCACAATAGTCTGTGAACCGTCTTCTTGAGGTTCCATTCCTAAGATACGTCCCCGTCTCTTATTCATATCCCCCATTACATCTCCCATATATTCTTCCGGAACATTGATTTCAACTTTCATAATCGGTTCAAGAAGGATAGGCTGAGCTTCTTCGATTCCTTTTCTAAAGGCAAGCTGAGCCGCTAGTTTAAAGGCCATCTCGTTAGAGTCTACTGCATGGTAGGATCCGTCATAAAGTGTAGCTTTTACTCCTACTACAGGATAGCCTGCCAATGGTCCTTTCTGCATAGATTCCTGAAGTCCTTTTTCAACAGCAGGGAAATAGTTCTTTGGAACAGATCCGCCGAATACTTCTTCGTCAAATACAAAGTCTTCCTCTGTAGGCTCAAAACGAATGTGAACATCTCCATACTGTCCTGCACCGCCGGATTGTTTCTTATGTTTTCCTTGTACATCTGATTTTCCGCGAATTGTCTCCCTATAAGCGATCTTGAAAGGAACAACCTTCGTTTCAACGCCATAAGAATCCAACAGTTTGTTTCGAATAATATGAAGCTGTACATTTCCTTGTCCGCCGATAACCAGCTGTTTTGTTTCCGGGTCTCTTTTAGAAACGAAAGAAGGATCTTCTTCTTGAAGTTTTGCAAGAGCTGAAGATATTTTGTCTTCATCGCCTTTCGATACAGGTTCTACCGCTATAAAAAGATTTGGTCTTGGATACTTCAGTTTTTTAAATAGTGTAGGATCGTTTTTCGTAGCTAATGTATCTCCCGTTGCTGTGGTAGAGAATTTCGAAATCGCTCCGATATCTCCTGCAACAATTTCAGAAGCTTCAATCTGCTCGTTTCCTCTTAAAAAGAACAAACCGCCGATTTTTTCAGTTTTATCTTGAGTTACATTGTAAATATCAGCATCCCTCGTAATTTTTCCTGAGATAACTTTAAAGACCGATATTTTCCCTACAAATGGATCTATTATTGTTTTAAATACAACTGCAGCCATAGGTGCATCTACGTTGACTTCTCTCATTTTATCGTCTTCATGACGGAAACCGTAACGAGCTCTGTCGTCGTCTGGAGTCGGCATATATTTTGTTATAATATCCAGTAGAAGATCTACTCCAACACCTGAATCCGCTGAACCTGCTAATAGAGGTACTACTGCTCCTTCTATAAGAGCTGTAACGATACCTACCATCAATTCTTCATGGGTAAAAGTTTCTCCGGAGAAGTATTTATCCATCAGTTCTTCTCCAGCTTCAGCTACCACTTCTGCGATATCGTTATAAGCAGCATCGACTTCGTCTAATTGATCTTCTGGAATTTCGATTTCTGTACGAACCATATTCTCGTAAGTATATGCTTTTTTATTTAAAACATCGATGATACCTTTAAATTCTTCTCCCTCAAATATAGGAAGGGTAAAAGGTACTAAACGATTTGAGAATTTATTTTTTAAATCATGAACAATTTTTTCGTAATCCGCATTTTCTTTATCGATTTTGTTTACGAAGATAATTCGTGGAAGCTGGATTTTGTCTGTATATTTTAGGACTTTTTCCGTTCCTACTTCGACTCCGTTTACACCGTCTACTACGATAAGTGCAGCCTCTGCAGCTCTAAGAGCGGCGAAAACTTCTCCTTGAAAATCAAAATATCCAGGAGTATCGATAAAGTTGATCTTTGTATCTTCCCATTCTATCGGAATAATTGTTGTTCCGATGGAAGATTTTCTTTTCTTTTCCTCTGCTTGAAAATCCGATACTGTGTTGCCTTCTTCTGTTCTTCCAATTCTGTTCGTTACACCAGTTTTATAAAGAATAGCTTCTGTTAAGTCTGTTTTACCGCTTCCGCTATGTCCAACTAGTGCAATGTTTCTTATCCTGTCTGTAGGATACGCCTTCATAAATATACCTCCTATGGATTCGCCGATGAAAACATTTGCCTTTGCGAAATATCTCCAGCTGCAAATCTAGCTTTATTTTGATAGTTTAAATTATATCATCAAACTTCACTATTCTCAATCCGATGGTAATGTGAAACTACCTGTTTTAAATTTATACCCTTTTCCCTTCATTCTATTAAACTTTGTTGTATTTTAATTAGTATAGTTAAAATAAATTTTGTTCTATATTGACTTTGGAACAATCAAGAGTATACAATAAACATAAATACTATAAACAAATCATGAAGGAGATTTCCATGAAAAAATTAACTTGCTTACTTGCATTATTATTGATCTTCACAGCTGCAGCTTGCGGTAAACCGGCCGATAAAGATAGGGTTTCTGAGAATAAGGTTTCCACAGAATTCGCTTCTACAGATAAAAATAAAGTTCTCTATGACAAAGACGATATTAAAGTTACATTCCTAGAAATGGCGGAAGATGAGTACAGCTATACTGTTAAGCTTTCTTATGATAATAAGACAGATAAAAAATACGATATACAAACAAGAAATGTAAAAATAAACGGAAAAGATACAAACAGTATTGGCTTTTCCGACGAAATCGCTCCTAGTACTGTTACAGAGGGAGACGGTATCGGCATCTATAAAGCCGAACTGCAAAAAGAAACTATAGAAAAACCAGAAAGCTTAAAGGGAGATTTTGTAGTAATCTACAACAACACAGAAGAAGCCCGTAAATTTCCTTTTACAATCAATTTTAAATAGACCTCCGAAAAGAATTAACGATCCTTTCTTTTCTAACCATACAAAGACCTAAAAACATCGCCTTATTTTTAAAAGGCGATGTTTTTAGGTCTTCTTAATAAAATTATGTTTGCAATAAGGACAGGTGATTTTAATTTTTCCTTTTCCTTTTGGCACTTTCAATTCTTTTCTGCAGCTGGGACAGTGAAAATATTTATAATGCTGCATTCCTTGAGCACGTATCTTCGACTTTTGAAAAAATTCTCTAAGAGGTTTTGTAATATCCCTGTATTTTCTTCTTTCGATAATCCGCTGAGTTTTATTCTTTGAAAGGGGACGATAAAACCCGAAATAAAAGAATATTAAAATCAGCACAAAATTTACATAAGGATTTTTAAAATAAATATTAGCTATCGAAATAAGGACGCCTATAATAATCATCGTCCTTGATAATTCATCGAATCCATAACGGTCTTTCATAAATTGATAAATCCTTTGGTTCATTATTGCTCCTTTCCTTCTGCAATACTCTCAAGCACTTCCCCTATATCCCCGTAAAATACATAGTCGGCGATTGCATCCTTTGCAGTGGGTTCTTTATTGATAAGAATCATTTTGTTCCCATTATAATAGTCTAGAAATCCTGCAGCAGGATAAACTACAAGGGAAGTCCCTCCTACAATCAGCACATCAGCCTCTTGAATTAATTCTATGGATTTTTCGATCACGTCCTGCTTTAGACCCTCTCCGTATAGTACAATATCTGCTCGAATAATGCTTTCACATTTATCACAGAGAGGCGGATTTTCTTTCTTTAAAAAATCTTCTAAAGTATATTTCTTCCCGCAGGATACGCAATAATATTCTCTCAAATTTCCATGGAGTTCAAAGACCTTCCTAGACCCTGCGAGCTGATGAAGGCTGTCGATATTTTGTGTAATAATACCTTTTAATCTGCCTTCCTTTTCCCATGATGCTAGAATTTTATGGGCTTTGTTTGGACTGATATCTTCATAGATCAGATTCTTCTTAATATATTCAGCAAATTCCTTCGGCTTTTCCTCAAAAAATTCATGGCTTAGCATATACTCTGGGGAATAATCGCTATCGTGCTTTTGATTATAAAGGCCTGCTGCTGACCTGAAGTCGGGAATCCCAGAGGCTGTTGATACCCCCGCGCCACCGAAAAAGACGATATTATCTGATTCTTTTATCATTTTCTTGACTTGATCATATAATTCCATTTTTATCTCCTTCTTCTAAGTATAAGATAAGATTATATAGAAAATGTGAATTAATAGAAAGAATTTTTATACTGATATTCTCCCTCTTTAAAGTACAAAAGAACTTCTTTCATTTTTCCATCGTAAATATCAATACACAGATCCATAGATTTCGATAGATTATCCGCTTTTATAAACTCCTCCCGCTTCATCCAGTAAAGCTTCCCTTCTCGATTCTCTTCCTCCAGCACACCGCTGTACTTATTGGTATAATAGAGAATTCCTACGCTTCTCCGTTTTTGATTTCCTTCTTCTATCCACTGGATGACACCTTTAATAAAAGGATTTTCAATATTCAAATTCGTCTCTTCTTTAATCTCCCGAATCACAGAATCAAAAAAACTTTCTCCTTCTTCCACATGCCCTCCTGGAAATGTCAGCCCTTCCCAACCTTCTTTGGCAATTTTATCTAGTACTACCACTTCATCCGTCTTCGTATTATGAATCATACACATATTCATTAATTCTATTTCCATAGTCTCTCCTTAAATACAAGAAAAGACAAGAGCCTGCACTCCTGTCCTTTTCATTATTTTCTATTTTTCTTTCTTTTTCGTTTTTTTAGTATTTTGTTATACTCATCCACGTGCATATATACCGTTAAGGTATCCTCAATATAGAAATAAGAAGCCGCTAAAAGTCCTGCAGCAATTCCGTTGATCCCGTTTGTTTTCGGCAATAAAAGATAGGCCGCCAACGCTGCAAAAGGAATCACACGAATCAGTATGGTCAGGTTTCTTGTCCTCCCCATTTTTTCAACTACATAATATTTCTTATGCAGAAAGATTCTTAGATAGGCGACGATTACAAAAGCACCTATCAAAAGCCAAGGTGTAAACGAGGGAATTACACTTGTATTCGAATAATGGAGAGAAAAGAATATTAAAAACACCGTGAGACATTCAAGTCCCAACAATACTTTCCTTTGCTGTTCTACTTTTTCAATGGTATTATTCTTTTTCAATTTCAATCTTTGTACTTTCTCCATTTAATTCTATAAAATCTCCAGGGAGATCCTCTGCTTCTTCTACAGATACTGCAAGAACTTCCTCTTTTATCTTATCCATATAAAGATCGACTCCGCTCTTTAATGCTTCTGTCGGAATATACTTCACGCGGATATGATCTAATACTTCGAAGTCTTTTGTTTTTCTCATCTGCTGAACTTTAGAAATAAACTCTCTTGCAAATCCTTCTTTTAGAAGATCCTCGTTTAGCGTAGTGTCTAAAATAACAAAGACGCCGTTTTCATTTTCCACATCGAACCCTTCTTTTGCAGAAACACGGATTTCAACATAGTTCTCTTCAATCTTTGTTTCTTCCCCTTCTAGTTCGATCGTAAGCCCTTCTTTAATTTTCTCGATAAACTCTTTTTCAGACACAGAACCAAGATAGTTTTGGAATGCTTTGATTTTTTTACCTAGAATACGTCCTGCTTCTTTGAAATTCGGCTTTAATTCATAATCCATATACTCTGATAAATCTTTTCCAAACTCGACATTTTTAACATTAAGTTCTTCTTGGATTAATGAAACAGAACCTTCGATTTTGTCTTTGTATTTGTCATCGACAATGATATTTTGAAGAGGCTGACGGACTTTGATATTTGCCTTTTCCCGAGATGCTCTTCCTAAGGTTACTAAGGTTCTCACAAGTTCCATCTGCTCTTCCAAATCTTCGTTGATTAAAGACAGGTCAGCTTCCGGAATAAAATCTAAGTGAACAGACTTTTTATCTGTAAGATTTTTATAGATTTCCTCTGCTATAAATGGAGTAAATGGTGCGATTAATTTAGATATTCCCAGAAGAATTTCATAGGTTGTATTGTATACCGACTGTTTATCTTCATCCACATTCTTTTTCCAGAAACGTCTTCTGTTTCGACGGATATACCAGTTTGAAAGATCTTCTACAACAAAATCGGAAATCTCTCGAACAACTTTTGTCACTTCAAAAATTTCCATGTTTTCAGCATAAGATTTTAACAAGCTGTTGTATTTCGAAAGGATCCAGCGGTCAATTTCCGGTCTCTTGTCATACTCCACGAAAAATTCTCTTGGATCGATATTATCCGTTTCGCTATACATCTGGAAGAAGTTGTAAGTGTTTCTAAAGGAACGGAAGAATTTGCTTTGTACTTCCTGAAGTCCATCCACGTCAAACTTTGTAGGAATCCATGGAGGAGATACCATTAAAGAATAGAATCTTACAACATCGGCTCCATACTCGTCGAATAATTGAATCGGATCGAGAGTATTTCCTCTTGATTTACTCATTTTCTTTCCGTTTTTATCTAAGATCAGATCGTTGACCAATACATTTTTATAAGGCGCTTTGCCTGTAATCATCGTAGAGATCGCAAGAAGCGAATAGAACCAGCCTCTTGTCTGGTCGATTCCTTCGTTGATAAAGTCTGCAGGGAAGACTTTGTCGAAATCCTCTTTATGATCAAATGGATAGTGGTACTGAGCAAAAGGCATTGCCCCGGAGTCAAACCATACGTCGATTACATCCGGTTCTCTTGTCATACGTCCGCCGCAGTCGGGACAAGTTAAATGAACGTCATCTACATAAGGGCGGTGTAATTCTATATCCTCTGATATTTCTTCTATGGCTCTTTCTTTTAATTCTTGTCTTGAACCTACAGATGTCAAATGATTGCAGTCTTCGCATTTCCAAACATTCAAAGGTGTTCCCCAATATCTGGATCTTGAGATCGCCCAGTCTTTCAAATTTTCTAGCCAGTTTCCGAATCGTCCTTCTCCTATATGCTCTGGATACCAGTTTACTCCCTTGTTGTTTTCGATAAGCTGGTCTTTCACCTTCGTTACTTCGATATACCAAGAAGGTTTAGAATAATAGATCAGCGGTGTATGGCATCTCCAGCAGTGAGGATAATTATGCTCTACTTTTTGTTTCGTAAATAAAAGATCGTTGGCTTTAAGATATTTTATAATATCCAAATCCGCATCCATAACAAACATTCCCTTCCATGGAGTGTCTGTAAATTTACCTTCTTCGTCTACAGGATTAATCAACGGAAGATCATATCTTCTTCCTGTCTGATAATCGTCTTCCCCAAAGGCTGGAGCTGTGTGGACAATCCCTGTACCATCCTCTGTTGTGACATAATCTGCACAGGTTATAAAGAAAGCTTTTTTATCTGGAGTAATTCCCGGAATCAGCTGATCGTACTCCATATACTCCATATCTTTTCCCTTAAGCTCTTTTAAAATTGTATACTCTTCTCCGAAAAGCTTTGGTGCAAGATTTTTTGCAGCATAGAATTTATTGCCTTTAGCTTCTACTAAAACATAATCCACATCAGGATGTACTGTTAAAGCAACGTTTGAAGGCAATGTCCATGGTGTTGTAGTCCATGCTAGGAAATGCTCGTCTGTTCCGGTTCTATGGAAGGCAACAGTAGCCGTATCTGTTTTAATCATTTCATAGCCTTGTGCTACTTCATGAGATGCAAGACCTGTTCCGCATCGAGGACAATAAGGGAGAATTTTTGCTCCTTCGTAGATCAAACCTTTCTTGAAAAGCTGATCCATAATCCACCATACAGATTCGATATAATTATTATCAAGGGTAATATACGGATGATCCATGTCAATATTGTAAGCCATGCGCTCTGACATTTCTCTCCATAGCTTCTCATAGCTGAATACAGACTCTTTACATTTTTGGTTGAATTTTTCTACGCCGTAATCTTCGATTTCTTTTTTACTCTCAAGACCCAGTTCTTTTTCCACGCCAATTTCTACTGGCAGCCCATGTGTATCCCATCCGGCTTTTTTCTGAACTCGATAGCCCTGCATCGTTTTATAACGGCACTGCATATCTTTTAATGTTCTAGAAATTACATGATGGATACCCGGTTTTCCGTTCGCAGTGGGAGGACCATCGTAAAACACATAGTTTTTATCTTCCGGTCTTTGATTTAGAGTTTCTTTTAATAGATCTATTTCTTCCCAATATTTCGATATTTCCTGTTCCCGATTCTTAACGGGTTCTTTGGATAGTTCTTTAAATGACGCCATATAATTATCTTCTCCTTCTCTTTATAAAGCAAAAAAAGTCCCTAGACATAGTCTAGGGACGAAAATTCCGCGGTACCACCCTGGTTGTGAATTGCTCACCACTTAAACTGTATAACGGCACAGGTCCGAAAAACCTTACTTCTTTTCAGGTTTTTAACTCCAAGATGATGTTCTGCCAAGTTCTCCTTAATCCTTTTCAGCTGCCGGATCTCTCTTTAAAGCTTCCCTTAACAAAAGTTCTTTTCCTCGTTTATCTACAGGTAATAGTATCCTTTTTGAGATTTTTTGTCAAGATTATAATCCCAAGAGATCCTGTTCTTTTCTCAATTGAATAATAAGATTATCTTCTTCAAGTTCTACCATATCCAATGTGATGAACGTATCTTTTTTAATATCGCAGTTTATCTTTGTATTTTTTGTAATCAAACCTACCGGCAGAAGATTTCTCTTCTTTTGGTCTCTGTGGCTTGTAATCTGTCCGAAGACGTCTTTTCCGCCGATTCCTTCCAACGTTTGGTCTTTTTTAAGATCTCTTTTCGCAACAGTGACTGTATCGGATACTTGTCCTTGAAGAGGAGCGATGGTCGCATCATTTTCCACAATGGCATTATAGATTGTCATCGGCGTCTCAAGACTTGTTAAATGATAGGGTCTGTATAAAAGATAGTTCGGTCCTTCCCCCATAGAAAGATACTTCATAAGATCTTTCACTTCTCCTGACTCATGGGTCACTACGGCAAAAACTCCCGGAGCGATTCCGAAGGCAAAATCTACTGTCCCATAATTATTTAAAATGCCCCCTTGTTCTTTTAAAGACATTTGTTTCGGAAGTCTTTTCACATCCGTTTCAAAACCGTGACATCCCACTACATCCGGCGTAAACCCGAGGGCATTGGCAACAGAAGTCAGCTCGATCATTGTATTTGTTCCGTCTACAAAGGCAGTAAGCATTTTAGGATAGAGACCTTTCGACAAAGCTTCCTCTCTCAAGTCTTCTTCTGTCACATAATGGTTTAAAGGATTATTTTTTCCTTTTCCCACTGCTAATAACTTGAAACCCACACCTTCTGCAAAATCAGCGAGTTCCATAATCGCTCCCGGCTCATCTCCAGCCGTTCCCGTATATATAACGCCTTTTTTGTTTGCCCGGTCTAAAAGAATCGGTCCGACTACTGCATCGCACTCCACATTCAGCATAATAATATGTTTGTAATGGTCTATAGATTCTTTCGCAAGCTTTGCTCCAAAGGGAGGATTTCCTGTTGCATCTACAACTCCTTGAATGGCATTGAGCTTGTAGGCTAATGTGTAATCGTCAGATATTACAAAGTCGTCTTTTTTCAAGGCAAGTTCCGCTTCTTTTACAGAAGTAGTACGAATAATATTTTCTTCTTTTACCCCCGCCGCTATTAAAGAAGCTTTTGCTTTCTCTACTTCTTCATCAACAACAACGGAAGGACGCATACCTTGGATTCTTGACATTTGATTGATTAAACCATTTCCCATTTTTCCCGCTCCAACCAGACTGATGCGGATTTTTCTCCCGCTTTGATCTAACTGCTGAAGTTTTCTTTTCATCTTTAACATAAATGTCTCCTTTAATATAAGTCCATATTCATTGCGCAAACATAAGCCGAAGACCATGCCCATTGCAGATTATAACCGCCGCAATCTCCATCGATATCGATGATTTCGCCAATACAATACAGACCTTCCCTTTTCTTTAATTCCATCGTTTTAGGGCTGATTTCCTTCGTAGATACACCGCCGCAGGTTATCTGTCCGTCTTTATCCGACTTTTCTCCTAATACTTTAAAACTATAATTTTTTAATTTTTCCTTTATTCTGTGAATATCTCCATTGCTTAATTCGGCAGCTTTCTTGTCTTTGTCAAGATTAAGATCGCGAAGTATCGGTATTATCAAGTTCTTATGTATCAACCCGACCAACGCCTTTTCCAATGAAGCAAATGAATTATTTTCAAAATTTGTTTTCAAAAAATAATACAATATATTTTCTTCCATAGCCGGTAAAATGTCAATAGATAGACGTACATCTTTGCCTTTTTTTAAACTTCGTATAGCCTCTGAAGATATCTGAAGAACTGCCGGTCCAGAAATACCGTATCGGGTAAATAAAATATCCGAATATTCTTTGCGGATACTTTTGCCATCTACTACTAAGGTGCAGGACCCGGGCACTTTCGTACCATCCATTCTTTTTAGATAAGGATAGTCCAGTTTCAGCTGCACAATCCCCGGATGAGTGTCTATAATATCGATACCGAATTTTTTCACAAGCTTATAGCCGTTGCCGTCGGAACCGGAATTTTCCATGGCCCTTCCTCCCGCTGCTATAACAACTTCATCAGCATAATATTTTTTGCCTTTCTCGTCAGCGATTATATACTGGCTTTTTTTTGCAATGTCTTTTACATAGGTGTTTAAAAGAATCTTAACCCCTATATTTTTAGCATACTCTTCCACTCGAAGAGGAATAGAAGAAGCTTGGAGGCTCATAGGAAATATTTTTCCTTCTTCTAATTCGATTTCAGGAATTCCAAGTTTGTGAAAATACTCGATAGCTTCTTGATTTGAGAACTGATGAATTGCCGTCATGGCAAACTTCGGATTCACACCGTGATAATTTTTTATATTTATATTTCGATTTGTAAAGTTGCAGCGGCCATTTCCAGTAGCGTAGATTTTTTTCATAATCTTATCGTTTCTTTCCAACACCGTCACTTCAAATCCTCTTTCTCTCAATAATAAAGCACAAAACATGCCGGAAGCTCCTGCCCCAACCACAATAATATTTTTCATCTCTTCCTCCTAATAGTTCTATTATACAATAACAAAGCTTTTGTTGTGAAAGAGCCTTTCAAAAGCGAAACACATTGTTGTTTTATAGGAAATCCTTTTTTTATTTTTAGCCTTAGACTATAATGTAAAGTAGTACTTAATGAATAATCTTAAAGGAGACTATTATGTTTGACTGGACTGAAAATAGAAATCTGACACTTTTGGCTGATTTTTACGAATTTACAATGGCCAACGGTTATCTGGAAGAAGGGCTTGAGGATCGCATCACTTATTTCGATCTTTATTTCAGAAAAATCCCGGACAATGGCGGTTATGTAATTGTAGCCGGTTTGCAGCAGCTGGTAGAATATCTGAAAAACCTTCACTTCACAAAAGACGACATCGAATATTTTAGAAATAAAAATATATTTTCCGACCGCTTTTTAGTGTACCTGGCGGACTTTAAATTCGAATGCGATGTATGGGCGATGCCTGAAGGGAGTGTAGCTTTTCCAAACGAACCTTTAGTAATCGTAAGAGGACCGGCTGTGCAAGCGCAGCTTATTGAAACTATGGCTCTTTTAACCATCAACCATCAGTCTCTTATCGCTACAAAATCCAGCCGTATTGTAAGAGCGGCTAAGGGACGGGCTGTAATGGAATTCGGAGCAAGAAGAGCTCAAGGAGCCGATGCAGCTACATTAGGAGCAAGGGCCGCTTTTATCGGAGGCGTTGTAGGCACATCAAATACCCTTACCGATAAACAGTATAACGTTCCTGCCTTAGGTACCATGGCTCACTCTTGGGTTATGATGTTTGACAGCGAACTTGATGCCTTTAAAGCTTATGCAAGGGCATATCCTGACGACTGCACCCTGCTTATAGATACGTATGACACTTTAAAAGAAGGGATCCCAAACGCCATTAAAACCTTTGACGAAGTACTGAAACCTCTAGGCAAACGACCTAAGGGCGTTCGTATCGACAGCGGTGATATCGCCTATCTTTCTAAAGAGTCCCGCAAGATGCTCGATGATGCCGGCTATGAAGACTGCGGAATCGTTGCTTCTAATTCTCTAGATGAATATACGATCACTGATTTATTCGATCAAGGAGCAAAGCTCACATCTTTCGGTGTAGGAGAACGTCTTATTACCGCGAAATCGAACCCTGTCTTCGGCGGTGTTTATAAGCTCGTTGCTATCGAAAAAGAAGGTAAGATCGAAGCAAAAATTAAAATCAGCGAAAATGTTGAAAAAATCACCACTCCCGGTTTTAAACAAGTTTACCGAATTTATGACCGAAACTCCCATAAAGCGAATGCGGACTTGATCTGTATGCATTCTGAAGAGATCGACACAAACGAACCTTTAGAAATCTTCCATCCCGTTTATACATGGAAGCGAAAGACGTTTACAAACTTTTATGTAAAAGAGCTGCTTGTTCCCATTTTCGAAAAAGGGCAATGTGTTTATAACCTTCCTTCTCTAGATCAAATAAAAGAATACTGTGTAAAAGAAGTAGAAACATTATGGGAAGAAGTGAAGCGTTTTGAATTCCCCCATATTTATATTGTCGATCTATCTCAAAAATTATGGGATCAAAAAGATAAGCTGCTTCATAACAGAGATTAAAATGAAAAGATCTATGAAAGACTTTTTGAAAAAGGATTTAGCTTTTATACTAGTCTATTTAGGAGCGAGAGCTGCACAATTATCCATTTATCAATCCGGCATCCGCTCCTTTAATATGACCTTAGATGATATGAATAGGATCGATAATGACGGGTTTGTATTTGTTTACCTTTTTTTGAACCTGCTTCCTCTTGCCGTTATCCTTCTTTTCAATCGTCTTCATTGGAAAGATTCTCATGCATTAGGACTCACAAAAAAATACTGGGGCCGTAATCTGATATCCGGGTTTCTGATGGGGCTGATTGTAGTCTTTTTATATAACGGTATTACACTGGGACTTCGGGCAAATATCCTGATGGGCGTGTCCAACACTTTCTATCCCCCTTATATTCTTGTCTATCTGATCGGGTTTTTAATACAGGTATTCCATGGAGAACTTCTCATGCGGGGATTTGTCTTCCACAGGCTCCAAGAGTGGATAAAACACACTTATGCGTTAGCACTTTCCGTTGGACTCGCAGCACTTTTTTCTGTACTGGTTCATATTACAACCTATCCTTTTTCTCTATTAACCATCGTAAACACGTTTTTATGGGGACTCTTCCTTTGCCTTCTAGTATTGGATTCTAAAGATATCTGGCTGGCAGCAGGATTTCATTTTGGATGGAATTACATACAATCCGTATTTTTTAGCCATATTATCAATGGAATCCATACAAACACCACCTTTTTACATATCGCTGTAAATAAAGACTACCCCCTTTTAACAGGAGGAGCTTACGGACCTCTGGCTTCTTTAATCACAACGTTAATCCTTCTGCTTCTAACAACACTTTATATTTTCAAAATTGATCGGACAAAAAAACAATCTTAGAATACCGTTTCTTTATGATTTCTCAACATAGCCGGTACTCTAAGATTGTTTATTTTATTCCTACAGATTTTTTTGCCAGCTGGTCGGCCATTTCATTGTAATGGTCACCGGAATGGGCTTTAACTTTAACAAAATAGACTTCTAAATTTTCCTTGTATTTATCATAAATTTCTTTATAGCTTTTAGTAAGGAGGGTGTTTCTTTTCCATTCTCCTTTTGCCCAGTATTCGATCCCGGCATAATCATAGTGAAGAAACAACACATTTTTCTTTTTTTGAATTGCCATTTCCATAGCTCTAATAGCCCCTAAAACTTCTCCGGCAACATTGCGGTGGGTACTGTATTCTGCTATGTCTCCTTTTCCAAACCCCGTTTCTTCCCCTTGGTCTGTTAAAAGTACAATGCCATAACCATATTCTTTTGTCTTTGTATTATAACTCCCATCGACATAAGCCGCTGCTTCTGTACTTTTGATATCCGCTAAAGAAAAATCTTTCGCCTCTTCCAAATTCCCGGAGATAAAAAGTTCCGCTTCTTTTAAAGTCGTAAACTTTTTATACTCCGCTCCTTTAAATCCTGCCACTTGGGCTTTACATTCATCCCAAGTGGCGTAGATTCCATTTTTCCTTCCTTTTCGAACTGCATAAAATTTGCTCATTTCTACTCCACATACGAATGCGCGATACGGCTTGATGCCGCCGCTGCCAGTGCCGCTACTATATCATCCAAGAAGGTGTTTACAGAATCGTCTTTCGCTTCATCTAATTCTTTGATAATACCGTATTTCTTTTTATCTAAATAACCATAATTTGTAAGACCGATACTGCCGTAAATATTCACGATAGATAAAGGAATGATTTCATCAATTCCGAACAGACCCTCATCAGATTTCACGATAGACAACAAAGGTTCTTTTAACAGATTCTGCTCCGCCAGTTCGTCTAAAGCAATTCCTGTTAGAATCGCATGAACGACCTCCCGTTTCCGCATAACACTCCTTATACTTTCCCGACATGTTTCAAGGTCTAAATCAGGATGATAATCAACCTGCAGAGAATGAACAATCTTAGCCAGATCATCTAGCCCGATATTTCTTCTTTTTAACGCCTCTATGGCAAACTTTGTCAGTTCCTCCATGGTATAGCGGTATTGCCGTTTTTGATTGTCTCCCATTATTTCTCTCCCCAAGCTGCTAGTGTTCCAGGTCCGACTTCAAAATTACCATATCCTTCTTCATCGATTACAATTTTATTCGTATTCCCATTGGTAAGATCGCTGTACTCTTTCCCTGCTTGGTCCTCTCCTACAAACATTCTTAAAGTTTTGCTGTCACCTGTAGAAATAACAACAGCTAATTTTCCCGGATGATCTTCCGAACCGTGTCTCACCCATCCGATAAGCTCTGGATCTTCCATATAGTCATCCTGCTCGCCATAAGCGTAGCTTTTACGGACCCAGATTAAATTGTCGATTACTTCTTTTTGTCCGTCAATCGGATTGTCGCCTTGGATTCCGTAGTAATCACCGTAAAAGATGCATGGATAGCCGTCTCTTCTTAAAAGAGTGATCCCGTATGCAATTTTTTTAAACCAAGGCTGTACAAAAGACTCTAAAGATTGTCCCGGCTGGCTATCGTGATTATCCACAAAAGTCACTGCTAAATGAGAATGCTCCTGAACAACAGAACCGTCAAATATCTTTCTCATATCAAAATTGTCATCCTGAGAAGCTGCTTCTAAATTATAATGAAGGCCTGTATCAAATAAATCTGTATGATAGCTTGTTTCATAAAGATAATGATTCGACTTGTCCGGATCCGGAACCCAGTATTCTCCAAAATAATAAAAATCATCCGGCACTTTTCCTTTTAAGTTATCGATAAAGTCATTAATAAAATCATAGCTGATATGTTTTAGCGCATCAAAACGAAAACCATCGATATCTAGTTTTTCCACAAACCATTCGCTCCATTTAAAAAGCTCTTGGCGCACATCTTCATTTTCATGATCAATATCCGAGAACATTAAATAATCAAAATTCCCTTTCTCTCCCGCTACTTCATCGCTCCAGTCCTTGTCTCCGTCGACAGAAACGATTTTAAATATTCCGCTGGTGCCGGATAATGTATCGTAGTCTACTCCGCTGAAATGCTGGAAATTCCATTTGAAGTTTGAGTACTTATCTCCTCTTCCCGGAAAGTTGAATCCTGTCCAAGCTCTAATATCATGGGCTTCAGAAATCTCTTTGTTTCGATCATTTTCATCTACTTGAACTGCCATAAAGGTTTCTTCAAAATCGCCGTTTGCTTTATGATTTAAAACAACATCTGCATATACTTTTATATCATTATCATGAAGAGCTTTGATTGCTTCTTGAAGCTCTTCTAATGTTCCATATTTCGTTCGAACAGTACCGTGCTGGTCAAACTCCCCTAAATCATACAAGTCGTAAACACCATAGCCAACATCGTTTGTACCTGTTCCTTTAAACACAGGAGGTATCCATATACCATCTATCCCTGCTTCCTTCAATTCTTTCGCTCTTTCTTTTAATCGAACAAAGTATTTCCCGTCATCAGGAAGATACCATTCAAACCCCTGCATCATTACAGAATTTGTATCCATATACTATTACCTCCAGATCCTTTTTTTTGTATCACTTTTTTATTATACCCCATTTTACTTATTCGCCCCTTTCGTCTTTTCTATACGCCCGCCTTGAAATCCGTTATAATGATTCTAGTTGATAATAGAAAATAGAACAAAGGAGGATTTATGAATAAGATTAAATTAAACAACGGTCTATCTCTACCCCAGCTTGGATTTGGAACTTATAAAATCACGGATGAAGAGATCTTAGACAAGCTGCTTCCAAAAGCTGTCGACCTTGGTTATGAACTTTTAGATACGGCTTCCTATTACAATAACGAACGAGCCATCGGCGATTGTATCTGCCGCCATACATTATTTGGTAAACTAAAAGTCTGCACGAAAATCTGGCCAAAAGATTATGGAAGAGATCAGACTCTTTATTCTATCGAAAAATCCATGAAGAATCTTAGGCTGGATAAGCTGGAGGGATTGTTTCTACACTGGCCTTCTGAAGACTTCGAAGAAAGCTGGAAAGCTTTGGAAGAAGTATACGAAGAGGGTTTATGCAATTTTATCGCTGTTTCCAATTTTCACAAACAGCATTTAGAAAAGCTGTTTGTTCACGCCAATATTAAACCTGCTATCGACCAGCTGGAGACTCACCCCCTTTTACAGCAGAAAGATATGAAAGAATATCTTTCCCAGCATAATATCCAGCTGGAAGCATGGTCGCCTCTAGCGAGAAGCGTAGAGAGGCTTACAGATACTGCTGTTATTGAAGAGATCGCCTCCAAATATCATAAGTCCCCGCAGCGGATTGTAATCCGCTGGCATATCGAGGAAGGAAACATCCTGATTCCAAAAACTTCGAAACTGGAACGTTTAGAAGAAAACAAAGAAGTGTTTGATTTTTCCTTAAGCCGGGAAGATCACAATAAAATCGCCAAACTCGACAGCGGAATTCGAGTATCTCAAGATCCTGAAGACGAGAACTGGTTAAAAGAAATTAGAGAAAAATAGGAGAAAAAATGTCAGAATATATTATAGGAAGAAACGCCTGTTTAGAATTATTAAACAGCGACCGGACAGTCGATAAAATCTATATCCAAAAAGGTGAACAAAAAGGTTCTATCCTGAAAATTATCGGAAAAGCAAAATCTATGGGTATCCATGTTCAAGAAATCGACCGAAGAAAATTAGAAGAAATTACAAATGCAACGAACCACCAGGGAATCTGCGCCCTTGTATCGGATTTTAAATATTCCAGTATCCAAGAGATTTTAAGCTTTAGCAGAGAAAAAGGAGAAACTCCTTTTTTAGTGTTTTTAGACGGTATCGAAGATCCCCATAATCTAGGGGCAATTATTCGAACTGCAGAAGTCGCTGGCGTACATGGAATTATCATCCCAAGCAGAAGATCCGCAAGTATCAATGCCACCGTTGAAAAAACGTCAGCCGGTGCTACAAGCTATATGAAAGTTGCTCAAGTAACAAATCTATCCAGGGCCATTGAAGAAGTAAAGAAGGAAAACATCTTTGTTTACGGTGCAGACGGCGAGGCAAAAAGCCTTCATACTAAAACGAATCTTACAGGGCCTATCGCTTTGGTCATCGGAAATGAAGGCAAAGGCATCTCTCAGAATATAAAAAAACACTGCGACGAACTGATTAAAATCCCGATGTTTGGAAACGTAGGTTCCTTAAACGCTTCCAATGCAGCAGCCATTTTAATCTACGAAATTCTTCGACAAAGAGGAGAATAAGATAACCGAAGAGCATTCCTTTAAGGATTTTAAACATACTGATGATGAAAACTATTATAGGAGAAATATAAATGGCAATAAAATTCGGTAAAAATATAGCCCAAGGGCTTTTAGGCAACTTTTCAGAATATGACTTAAAAAAAGCAACAGAAGAATATGGAAAATTCCTAATGGAGGATGAAATCATCGAGAAAGCTTTTAAACTTCTTCGAGATGCTCTAGTCATAACCTCAAAGAGATTGCTCTTTAGCGATCGACAGGGACTAAGCGGAGAAAAGCAACGAATTATATCTATCAACCTGCATTCCATTTACAATGTAACAGTGGAAACAGCAGGTTCAGCTCTAGATGATAGCGAAATAACTATAAACTATATTAAAACTCCAATATTAAATGCTCGTACATTGGAATACGATAGCCATACATTCGAATTCCCCAAAAATTTTGACGTTGCAGAACTCTATAGATATTTTATGACATTAGCTTATAATAATGTCCAAACGATGAATAAACTATAAATCCAATAACTTCCTTTCGGAAAAAGGAATTCAAATGTTGAGTATATAGAAAAGCTGTGAATAGTTGCAGCATAATCATTAAACATTTCTTCTAAGAATGGCAAAGAATAATTAAAAACTGTTTGCCCATCAATCTCCTGTCTTGCGGATATCAATAAATACGTATATATTTCATAATATTAAAACAACAAAAAGGAAACCTTGAAATATTTCAAGGTTTCCTTTGCTTTTTATGGAGCTCACTGCCGGAATCGAACCGGCGACCTCTTCCTTACCATGGAAGCGCTCTACCGACTGAGCTAAGAGAGCATAGAATATATTAAAGTATACAATGGAGTTCGATGCTTGTCAATTCTATTAACCCTAAAATCTCCATTATTTTGTGAAACAGTATTTCCTTTTAAACTTTCCAAAAAAAGAAGCCCGCTATAGAGCAGGCTTCTATAAGTATTAATAATTTTCTGCACGAACTTCAAAGAAGCTTTGCGGATGAGCACATACTGGGCATACTTTTGGAGGGTTTTTTCCAATTACAATATGTCCGCACTCTAAACATTTCCAGATTGTATCTCCATCTCTTGAGAACACTAATCCGCCTTCTATGTTTTCTAACAATTTTTTATAACGTTCTTCATGCTCTTTTTCGATAGCAGCTACCATTTCAAATTTTTTAGCGATTTCGATAAAACCTTCTTCACGAGCTTCTTCTGCCATACGAGCATACATATCTGTCCACTCGAAATGTTCTCCTGCAGCAGCATCTACTAAATTTGCTTCCGTCTTAGGGATTTCACCGCCCATTAGATATTTAAACCAGATTTTAGCATGCATCCTTTCATTTCCAGCAGTTTCTTCAAAAAGATTTGCAATTTGCTGATAACCGTCTTTACGAGCTTGTCCCGCATAATAATCGTATTTATTGCGTGCTTGACTCTCCCCTGCAAATGCTTCCATTAAATTCTTTTCTGTTTTTGAACCTTTTAAATCCATAATTTCCCCCTTTAAACTTTTGTTATCTGTTACATTTATATTATATACCATTTCCCCCGCTAATACAATAGCAATTATAATAAATACTTTTTTAGAATGAATCTAACACCCGATATACTCTGCTATCCTTTCTCTTCCCTGAAGTTTTTCAAGCCAATCCTTTGGAATACTATGATATCCGTATACTATAGCCGCAAGTCCGCCAGCGACAGCCGCTGTTGTGTCTGTATCTTGCCCTACTTCTATGGCCTTCACGATACAGTCTCTATAATTTCCGGTTTTTAAAATACACCATATCGCAGCTTCCAATGTATCTACCACAAAACCAGTTGAACGGATTTCATCTTCCGAGAGTTTCTCCAAAAAGGGAATTCTCTTATATATTTCAGAAACATTTATTTTAGATAATATCGATCTTAGATCTTGACCATGAAGAAGCCTTTTTCCGATTTCCACATATATTCTGCACCCTTCTTTTGATATCGCATGGTTATGGGTAAGACCTGAGACCCCATCTATTTCTTCTGCTGTACATTTTACAAAAAGAAGAGGAAGGATTCTCATAAGGGCTCCATTTCCATTATCTCTTATAGTCCTTTGTCCGCAGTTTTCTATGTCTTTATGCAGATGATAGGATTCGATCGCTTTTGCGTCGTTCTTCCCACTCCGAAGGTAATTCCATTGGGAGTATATTTTCCTTTAAAATACCATTTTTCAAAGGACTTCATCATATCCTCCAGATCGATTCCTTCATTTCTGCGAATAGAATCCCAGGCTGCCAGAGTCATCGCCGTATCATCAGACCAGATAAGGGGACTATTATCCTCTAAAAATTCAAATCCTCTTTCTTTAAATTCATAGGGAACTCCTAAGCTGTCTCCGACAGCAAATCCGTATACTGCTGCTTTCAACTCTTTTTCCATATTTATACACCTTCTTTCTTTTTCAAGATTAACCTATAAATCTTATTTTGCATTACATTTAGAAATATTTCAATTTAAAAGTGAAAGAATCTTCTTAAAAAGGGATTATCAAGCCCTTTTACTTCTATTTCATTGTCAACGCATAAAAAATCGAATATAATAATATAGATACAGTCTATTAATAACAAGGGGGACATAAATGAAAGGTACTGTTTTTTATAAAATATTAAGAGACCATTTAATCGACGGAGAACTTGAAGTCGGCAAGGAAATTGCAATTCGTT
Source organism: Gallicola sp. Sow4_E12 (assembly GCF_052116305.1). Lineage (NCBI taxonomy): Bacteria > Bacillati > Bacillota > Tissierellia > Tissierellales > Peptoniphilaceae > Gallicola > Gallicola sp. Sow4_E12. The sequence continues at coordinate 55,886 of NZ_JBQKLI010000006.1, forward strand.
TGAATCAAACACTGACTCAAGACTCAACAGGAACAATGGTTTATCTTCAACTAGAAGCGATGGGAGTAGATTCCATTAAAACAGATTTATCTGTAGCTTATATCGACCACAACATGCTTCAATCCGGTTTTGAAAACGCGGACGATCACGAATTTATTCGTACAGCAGCTAGAAAATACGGACTTGTCTTCTCAAAACCAGGCGGAGGAATCTGCCACCAAGTTCATCTAGAGCGATTTGCAAAACCAGGTATTACAATGATCGGATCCGATTCCCATACACCGACTGCAGGGGGCTTAGGAGCTATAGCTATCGGAGCAGGCGGACTTGACGTAGCTGTCGGTATGGCAAACGGCTACTATTATTTAACTGTTCCCAAAGCCCATAAAGTGGAACTAACCGGAAAACTTAGTCCTTCTGTGAATGCAAAAGATGTTATTTTAACAGTGCTTCAAAAATTATCTGTTAAAGGCGGCGTAGGCTATATTATGGAATACGCAGGCGAAGGAGTAAAATCTCTTTCTGTAACAGACAGAGCGACTATTTGTAATATGGGTGCAGAACTTGGCGCTACCACTTCTATTTTCCCAAGCGATGAAAATACAAGAGAGTTCTTAAAACGCCAAGGCCGCGAAGAAGATTATACCGAAATTAAAGCAGACGATGATGCCGAATACGAAGAAGTTTTACAAATCGACTTATCGGAAATCGTTCCTTTAACAGCTCAGCCTCACAGCCCAGATGCTGTCGAAGAAGTAGGAAATTTAAAAACCAAAGTGGATCAGGTCGCTGTGGGATCTTGTACAAACTCTTCTTATCAAGACATGATGAAAGTTGCGAAATTCTTAGAAGGAAGACGCGTTCATCCTGATGTAAGTTTAGTTATCTCGCCAGGTTCCAGCAATATTATCCGCCTTCTTTCAGAAAACGGTGCACTGGCTACATTTATTCAAGCAGGAGCAAGAATTCTAGAATCAGGCTGCGGTCCTTGTATCGGTATGGGACAAGCGCCAAAATCTGCCGGTGTAAGTCTTAGAACCTTCAACAGAAACTTCAAAGGGCGTTCAGGAACGATGGATGCACAAGTTTACCTAGTAAGCCCGGAAACTGCTGCGATTTCAGCTGTAAAAGGATATTTAACCGACCCCAGTACAGAAGATATCGACTTGAATATTCCGGAGCCGGAAAGCTACGGACAAAGCGACAACTATTTTATCTATCCTTCAGAGGAAGGTCTAGGAAAAGATGTTGTTATGGGTCCGAATATTAAACCTTTCCCTATCGCCGTTCCTTTAACAGAAACTATCGATAAAAAAGTAATCTTGAAAACAGGAGACAATATCACAACGGACGATATTTGTCCATCGAATGCGAAACTTCTTCCATTCCGTTCAAATATTCCTTATCTTTCTCAGTTCTCTTTTAAAACAATTGTGGATGATTTCTACGATAGAGCAAAAGAAAATAATGGCGGAATCATAATCGGAGGAGACAACTACGGCCAAGGTTCTTCTAGAGAGCATGCTGCGTTAATTCCGCTTTATTTAGGGGTAAAAGCAGTTATCGCCAAGACTTTTGCTAGAATTCACCGTTCTAACTTAATCAACAGCGGTATTCTTCCTCTTACCTTTGTAAATAAAGAAGATTACGACAAAATCGAAGAATACGATGAAATAGTTTTATCCGATCTTATCGAATCTATCAACAACGACAAGCCGATTAAAGCTTCTATTAAAGGAAAAGATATTGAATTCCTAGTAGAGTTTAGCGGATCAGATAGAGAGAAAGAAGTTGTACTAAACGGCGGTTATTTAAACTATTCTAAAAACAACAAATTGGAGGTATAAGATGGATATTACTTTAATAGAAGGAGATGGAATCGGCCCTGAGATTTCAAAATCTTTAAGAAATGTTTTTGCCGCTTGCGGTTTAGACATCAACTGGGACATCTGCCAAGCAGGAGAAGCGAATTACGAAAAAACAGGAGAGCTTATTAACGACTCTACCTTTGCAAGCTTAGAAAAAAACAAAATCGGCATCAAAGGCCCTATCACCACTCCGATCGGAACAGGATTTCGCTCTATCAATGTATTTCTTCGCAAGAAATATGACCTTTATGCCAATGTACGTCCTGTAAAATCTCTAGGTACAATCGAATCTTTATTTGAAAACATTGATATCACTATTTTTAGAGAAAATACAGAGGATCTATACGCAGGAATCGAAAAGAAGATCAGCGATGACGAAATGCACAGCATCAAAGTCATCACTCGTCAAGGTTCTACAAGAATCGCGAAAGAAGCCTTCGAATTTGCAAAGAAAAATGGTGTTGACAAAGTAACTGTGGTTACAAAAGCCAATATTATGAAGCTTACTGATGGTCTTTTCTTAGAAGTTGCCAGAAATGTGGCAAAAGACTATCCAGAAATCGAATTAGAAGAAGTTCTAGTAGATAATATGTGTATGCAGCTTGTCATGTATCCTCAGCGTTATAAAATTATCCTTACAGAAAATCTGTATGGAGATATTTTATCCGACCTTTGTGCCGGACTCGTAGGAGGACTAGGGCTGATTCCAGGGGCAAATATTGGAGAAGATATCGCAATTTTCGAGCCGGTTCACGGTTCTGCTCCTGATATCGCAGGAAAAAATTATGCCAACCCTACTGCCTTATTACTAAGCGGATGTTTAATGCTTGATTATATCGGCGAACATGAAGCATCTGAGAGAATAAAAAATGCTATCGACAAAGCTTTAAGCGATAAGAAAAATTATACAAGAGATCTTGGAGGCAATGCATCTACCGATGACTTTACTCAAAGCGTAATCTCTAATTTATAAAAAAAGGAGTTGTTGAACTATGAATTCCTCTTTAAATCAGCCAAAAATTCAGCAGATCGAGTCAAAATTATTAAATCTGCTGGAAAAAAACAGTTATGTTAATCCTGAACTTTATACGGAATATAATATAAAAAGAGGTCTGCGTAATTCCAACGGAACTGGAGTTCTAGTAGGAATTACAAGAATTGCCAATGTAGAAGGTTATGTCTTGGAAGACGGAAAGAAAATCCCTACAGACGGAAGATTATTATATCGAGGAATTCCACTCAATGATATCGTAAAGGGCTTCCAAGAGGATAACCGTTTCGGGTTCGAGGAGACGGTTTATCTGCTGCTCTTAGGAGAGCTTCCTTCCAAGGAAAGTTTGGCAAATTTCAGCCAAATGCTGGAACGCTATAAAACCTTCCCTAAATTTTATAACGAAGACATGATTTATAAATCTGTCAGCAAAAATATTATGAATATGATGCAGCGTACAGTACTTAGTTTGTACAACTATGATGACGATCCAGAAAACCTGGAACTTTTGAATACCCTTCGCCAGTCTATCGATATTATTGCAAAGCTGCCGCTTCTTATGGCTTACTGCTTTAATTCGAAGCGTCATTATTACGATAACGATTCGCTGATCATCCATAGACCAAAACCAGGGGCAGGAACTGCGGAAAATATCCTTCATATGCTGCGCAAAGACTGCGAATATACAGAAGAAGAAGCGAAACTCTTAGACCTGTGTCTCGTTGTTCATGCAGAGCACGGCGGCGGTAACAACTCTGCCTTTGCTACTCATGTAGTTTCTTCCTCTGGAACTGATATGTATTCAGCTATCGCAACTGCTATCGGCTCATTAAAAGGGCCAAAACATGGAGGCGCCAATATTATGGTTGCTGAAATGCTCGATAATATTAAAGAAAACTGCAACTGGAAAGATCGTGATTCCGTATCGAATTATTTAGACAAAATCATGAACAAAGAAGCATTCAACAAAACAGGACTTGTGTATGGTATGGGACATGCGATCTATACCATTTCCGATCCTCGAGCAGTTTTATTAAAAGAAAAAGCAAAACAAATGGCAGAAGAAAAAGGTTATGAAGATCAATTCTATCTCTTAAACACAATAGAAGAACTGACTAAAATAAAAATGAAAGAAAAAAAAGGCGACGATTTCGAAATCTGCGCCAATGTCGACTTGTATTCCGGCCTTGTGTATGAAATGCTTGGAATCAACAGACAACTCTATACCCCAATCTTTGCCGTTTCCAGAATTGCAGGATGGTGTGCTCACAGATTAGAACAAATCCGAGACGACAAAATCATGCGACCAGGATATGTATCGATCCGCGATCTGCAGAATTATACTTCTATGAGTGAGAGATAGTTGACCAAAGGTTCAAATTCTATCATCTCGACTAAATAACCAGAAAGCATAATGCTTTCTGGTTTTTTAAATGTAAGGAAATAGTTTTTAGAGAATAGTCAATGAATTGTCTTTACTATAACTTCAAAAACATGCCAAGTACTACGTGTTGAATATTGTATTTTCTTATAATAAAAGAGCAGCATTATTTTATATTTTTATAAACAAAAGGAAAGTGACGACTTATCACTTTCCTGCCTTAACTCCCCTCTCCCCTCTCCCCTCTATCACACTCCACACTTTATTATAGAGGCTTTAAAAAGAATCTTCCTTCTTTATCTTGCATCTTTCAACGCATTTCTCACTGCTTCTTTAAACCCGATACTGGATTCTGTGGCTCCGCTTATGCTGTCTACCTCGGAGGTGTTGTCTTTTTTCATATTCGGTATCATGCCTTCTGTTACCTGTTTCATCATTCGGCTGTTTTCAGAATTCTCCAGTACTTCAATATTTGTAATTTTCCCATCAGAATCGATTACAACTGAGACTCGTATATCGCCGTTTCTCCCTTTTCCTACCGCTTCATAGGTCCCTGCATTATAGCCTCTTGAACAAGAAACTGATAATGGGATTAAAAGGAGAAGCCCTATCAACTTTTTAATATTCATAATATCTCCTCTTTAATCTGTTTCATTTAAAAAGAGAAGGATGCCCTTCTCTTATATGATCTCTGTTCGATTTTGAAGAGCATTTAAAATAGACATCTCGTCAAAATATTCCAGATCAGCGCCGATAGGCACGCCGCTTGCTAATTTTGTTACTCTAACATCTTTGCCTTTCAGCAGTTCTCCGATAAAATTCATCGTTAGATCGCCGTCTACCGTTGGCGATATCGCAAGAATGATCTCGTGTATTGGTTCGTTTTCTACTCTTTCCAAAAGAGAATCGATTCGCAGCTCTTCCGGGTTGATATTATCTCTAGGAGAGATCACTCCTCCCAGTACATGATAAAGCCCATTGTATTGGTGAGTTTTTTCAAGGGATATAATATTGCCGCTGTCTTCAACAACAGTAACTGTTTCCCGATCTCTGGACTGATCTCTGCAGATAGAGCAAGTATCTTCTTCTGCCAAATTACCGCAGATAGAGCAGGGGTGAATCTTTTCTTTTACCGCCATTAAACTTTCAGCAAGTCTTGCTACTTGTTTTTCATCCATTTCCACTATGCGAAGAGCAAGCCTTCTCGCTGATTTCCGTCCAATTGTGGGCAGATTCGATAGTTCGATAATTAGTTTTTCCATGGACTCTGGATATAAACTCATATTTTCTCCTACAGTATTCCAGGAATATTCATTCCTCCGGTTATTTTACCCATTTCGTCTTCGCTTTGTTTCGTTACTTGAGAGATGGCGTCATTGACAGCAACCATAATAAGATCTTGAAGCATTTCTACTTCTTCCGGATCCAGAATATCAGGATCAATGGTTACAGATTTCACTTCTTTTTTTCCATTCACTACTACTTCGATCGCTCCGCCGCCTGCTGTTGCAGTTACTTCGGATTCCTCTAATTTTTTTTGAGTTTCCTCCATTTGCTTCTGCATCTTTTGTACTTGTTTCATCATATTATTCATATTGGGCATTCCGCCGCCTCTGTATTTTGCCATAATAGCCTCCTAGTCAATGATTTCTATATCCTCACCGAATATTTTTTTGATTAATTCAGTGTGATCTATGTTTTTTGTTTTTCTGTTTAATTTTTCATATTCGCTTCTTGTTAAAAGTCTCATTTTTTTACTGCCGAACGCTTCTTCAAAGGAAGACTGAAGATCTTCATAGTTTTTACCTGCTTGAAGACGCTGTATGAAAAAAGCATTGTCGTCCGGAAATATAATATAGACTTGTTCATTATATTCGAACCGGTCTTCCACAAAAGACAGATAATTTCCTAATAAACTTCCTGTTTCTTTCATTTTAACCTCTTCTTGGAACGTTGTCCATAAAGGGTTAAACTCTTCATCAGGCATGCGAAGTTCTTGCGTTTGAACAGATTCAGTTTCCTGAACTGCAGTCTCTTTTGCCGTTTCTGGTTCTATCTCTTCTTCGGGTGTAGAAGCTTTTGGAACACCCTTTTGCTGAGGTTTGTTCTCCTTCGAAGATTCTCTATGAGTTTGCTCCTTCGGCGCTGCAGGAGCCGTTTTTGGGCTCTGAGTCTGTACTGCAGCTCCCTCTTCTTCGAACTGCTGAACTTTTCGCTTTAATGTCTGGATCTGATCGATAAGACTTGTTTCCATTTCCAAAACACAAGCTTTATACAATGCCAGCTGAACTATTACATGGGGCTGCTCAGAGTTTTTTAAAAGATTATTATAATGAACCAGAATATCGATTGTAGTCATGATCTTATCCAAGGGCCATAATTCTGTTAAGCTTTTTAATTTATCCGCCTCTTCTGGGCTGATATCCATATAGCTTTCCATTTTTACCTGTACCATCATCAAACTCTGCAGATATTCTATCAGTTCTTCAAAAGTAGACTCTATCCCTTTTCCTTCAGCTGCAAACTCGAAGCTGTTTAAGGTCCCGTTATAATCTTTTGCAGAAAGACGTTCTAATATTTTAATTAAATCATCTTGTTCTGCAATTCCAAGTACATTTTCCACATCCCTTAGATCATATTCCTCTTTCGATATGGAAAGAACTTGATCGAGACTTGATAAAGCATCTCTCATAGAACCGTCCGCTTTCAAAGCGATTAGATCCGCCGCATCGTCCTTCATTTTAATAGAAAGGTCCTTTAGTATCTTTTGAATATTGCTTTTTATATCTGTGATTTCAATTCTTCTGAATTCATAACGCTGGCATCTGGATAATATTGTAGCCGGAATCTTTTCGAGTTCCGTAGTCGCTAGTATAAAGACTAGATGCTTCGGAGGTTCTTCCATAATCTTTAACAAAGCATTAAAGCCTTCGTTTGTAATCATATGGGCCTCGTCTATAATATAAACTCTATATTTTAAATTTGCCGGCGGATAGACTACCACATCTCTCAACTGTCTGATATCATCGATTCTACGATTCGAAGCAGCATCCATCTCCACAATATCCATGGTTTCTTCGTTTAAACTCATTTTACAGTTTGCACATTCGTTGCAGGGGCTGCCTTCTTTCAAATTCAAACAGTTTATGGCTCGGGCAAATATTTTCGCACAGCTTGTCTTCCCTGTTCCCCTCGTACCGGAAAATAGATAAGCATGTGCAATATTGCCGGATTGAACTTGGCTCTTTAATATTTCCGTGATATGAGACTGTCCATAAACATCGTCAAATGTTTGCGGCCTGTATTCTCTGTATATTGCCTTCTTTGCCATAAAATCCTCCTCTAAGCGTGCTTATAATATTATATCATAAGAGAGATTTTCTTAAAGTATTTCAATCTAGGATAAGATTTCCCTTTATGTTAAGATATAATCAAACTAGAAAATACAGAGGTGACTTATGAATAAGAATGATATACTGCGCAATATCCCATCCGTAGATGAAGCCTTATCCTTTCCCGGCATTAAAGAGTTATCCGACAAAATATATCGTCCCATTATCCTAGAGGGAATACGAGAAGAAATCAAAGAATACCGCCAGATGATATTAAGCCTTTCCGAAGAAGATGCAGGCAATTTTTCTCGAGAAAAAAACGACTGGGAAGAAGCTTTTATAAAAAAAATCAAAATCCGCCAAGAACCTTCCTTGAAAAAAATTATCAACGGAACCGGCGTTATCATCCACACGAATCTAGGCCGGTCTCTTTTGAACGAAACAGTCTTAAAAGACTTCGTCTCCCAAGCAGGATCCTACAATAATTTGGAATATAATATCGAAAAGGGGCAAAGAGGCTCCCGCTACGACCATGTGATATCAACTATTGTAGAATTAACCGGTGCAGAAGATGCTCTGTTGGTAAACAACAATGCAGCTGCGGTTCTTCTCATTCTTTCAGCTTTTTCTTCCGGTGGAAATGCTATTGTTTCCAGAGGAGAATTGGTAGAAATCGGGGGATCCTTCAGAATCCCTGAAATTATGAAATTATCCGGAACCGACTTGGTCGAGGTAGGATCTACAAACAAAACCCATCTCTCCGATTATGAAGATGCTATCAATGAAGAAACAAAACTTCTTATGAAGGTTCATCAAAGCAATTTTAAAATGATGGGTTTTACAGAAGCTGTAGATAATCTCGATTTGAAAAAACTAGCTGATAGATATGATCTTCCTCTTTATGAAGATCTTGGAAGCGGCGTGTTTATAAATTTAGATAAATATGGATTAAGCCATGAGCCTACTGTCCATGAGTCTGTAAAAAAAGACGTTGATATCATTTCTTTCAGCGGCGATAAATTATTAGGCGGACCTCAGGCAGGAATTATCGTGGGCAAGAAAAAATATATCGAAAAAATGAAAAAACATCAGCTGCTAAGAGCTCTTCGTGTAGATAAGATGACCATTTTCTTATTAGAAGAAACATTAAAACTTTATTTAGACGAAAAAATCGCGATAAAAAAAATCCCTACCCTTCAGATGATGACCGCAACAAAAGACGAGCTTATCGAAAAAGCCTCTGCTTTTATGGAATCAAATAAAAACGATCAGATTAAAATCCAATTAAAAAATGGCTTTTCTCAAGTAGGAGGCGGATCTATGCCTACGGAAGAAATTCCGACAGTATTAATGTCGATTTCGATAGGAGATATGACAGCTCATGCCCTTGAAGAAAAGTTAAGACTTTGTTCGGATCCTATTATCGGAAGAATTCAGGATAATGAATATCTATTGGATCCAAGAACTCTTCAAGACAGAGATTATCCCGTTATTGCAAAACAATTACAACATATAGCGCAGGTGAAAGAATGAAACATATTATTGTAGGTACAGCAGGTCATGTCGATCATGGCAAATCAACTTTAATCAAAGCCTTAACAGGCAGAGAAACAGACAATCTGGCTGAAGAAAAAGAAAGAGGCATTTCCATCAATTTAGGTTTTACTTATTTTGACCTGCCTTCTAAAACAAGAGTCGGAATCGTAGATGTTCCAGGCCATGAAAGATTTATCAAGAATATGCTTTCTGGCGCTTCGGGGCTTGATATCGTCTTATTGATTATCGCAGCCGACGAAGGTGTTATGCCCCAAACCATTGAACATGTAGATATCTTATCTTTCCTCAATATTCCAAAGGGAATCGTAGTCTTAACGAAGTGCGACGATGTCGATGAAGAAATTCTTGAACTGGTAAAGGAAGATGTAAAAGACCATCTAAAAAACACCTTCCTTGAAAACGCGCCCATTGTAGAAGTCGACTCCATTACCCGAAGAGGATTAGACCTTCTGGTAGAAACTTTGGACAAAATGGAGGAGGAAGTTCCAGAGAAAAATAATGAAGCTCCTTCTCGAATGAATATCGATCGTGTCTTTACTCTTAAAGGAATCGGCACTGTTGTAACAGGAACTTTAACAGAAGGTACTTTAAATAAAGAAGATGAATACTATCTTTATCCCCAAGAACATCCTATAAAAATTCGTTCGATCCAAGTTCACGGGGAGGATAAAAACAAAGCCTATGCAGGACAGCGTGTCGCTCTCAATATCCCCGGCATTCCTGTCAGCGAGTTAAAACGAGGCGATATTATAGCTGCTAAGAACTCCTTAGAAAAAACGCGGATGATTGACGTAAAGATCTCTCTTACAGACCACAGCCCAAATAAAGTAAAACATTGGGATCGGCTGCGGTTGTTTATCGGTTCTTCGGAGATATTCTGCCGTGCTGTTCCCTTAGAAGATGAAATTCTTCAACCAGGAGAAACAGGTCTTTTTCAGCTTCGATTGGAAGAGGAAATCTACTGCCGCAAAAAAGATATTTTTGTTCTTAGAAGCTACTCCCCTATTCACACTATAGGGGGCGGGGTGATAATCGATACTTCCTCTAAAAAACACAAATACCAAGACGAAGAAGTCATCGACAGCCTTCTTTTAAAAGAAAAAGGCGAATTAAAAGATCTTATTCTGGAGTTTTTAAGAGAACAATCTTCTACTCTGCCGAAATTGGAAGATATCAGCGCTTACACTTCTGAAAATCCAGAAAAAATAAAACAGGAACTTGATCTTCTTGTAGAAGAAGGCAAAGCAGTACACTTTTCATCTATCTATTTGGATAATACCTACTATAAGGAATTAGGCGAGAACTTAAAGCGTATCCTTACAGGATTCCATAAGCATCAGCCCTACAAAAGAGGCATGAAAAAGGAAGAACTCCGCTCTAGAATCAATCCGCTGTTCAAAGGCAAGGAATACAATAGATTTCTTGAAACTTTTAAAGATCAGGGCATCGAGTTTTCCGATACTGTAAGATTCTCAGACCATGAAAAGTCTCTTACAAAAGAGCAGCTCCAACTTAAAACATCTGTATTAAAACGGTTGGAAACTTTAGGATTTACAGATCTTCCTTCCCTTAGCAATTTTGCAGAGAGTCAGGATGAAAAAGATATCTTGGAAGGAGAGCTGGGAAATCTGGTTATTGCATTAAGCGATGAGAAAATAACTCATCTTAATACCTATAAAAAAGCAAAAGAGATCGTAAAAGAACTTGTCCAAGAATCCGGCCGGTTTATTCTAGCCGACTTTAGAACCGCCACCGGCTCCAGCCGTAAAATCAGCACCTTCTTTTTAGACTATATGGACAGTCAAGGTTTCACTAAAAGAATCGAAGATTATAGAATATTATTATAAAACACTAAGATTGTTGCATTTTTGTAACAATCTTTTATTGTTTTATTTTTTTGGAATTATAAAATGCTGCAATTAATTTTTTATAACACTATAATTTATGTTATAATAAAACATATATTTCTCTTTTGAATCTTTTCAATCGTTACAGTTTATTAATAGTTCCTTTTTTATATTTCTTAAAATTTCCGTCTTTTTTGTCTACTACTTCTACTCTGCTCTTTATTTTCACTCAAATTTATTAAATAAATGCAACAATATCAAGGGCTATTTACTTATGTTTTATATTTGAAAAATAAAATAAAAAGTACTATTCTCTTTTTGTACTCATTGTTAAATAATTATAAATAAGAGTATATTCATTTTAAGGAGGAGAGAACAATGATACTTTTTTTAATCGGTGTTATAATACTGATTGTTGGAGGATTTTTCTATAGCAAGATTTGCGAAAAACAAATCGAGCCTGATGATAGAATAACTCCTGCTCAAAGCAAAGCCGACGGTTTAGATTATGTAGGAATGTCAAAACTTAAGAATCTGCTGATAGAAGTTCTTAATATAGCAGGAACAGGTCCCATTTTAGGGCCTATACAAGGGATTCTTTTTGGCCCTGTTGCCTTTATCGCAATTCCTTTAGGAAATATCTTTGCAGGCAGTGTACATGATTACTTTAACGGCATGATTTCTATGAGAAACGGCGGTGCACAGATCCCTCGTTTGATTCAAAAATATCTCGGCAAACCTGTAAAAGCTTTCTATAATATTGTTATCGCTATACTGCTTTTACTTACAGGTGTAGTATTTATCTACACTCCAGGGGATCTGATTATGACGGATATATTAAAATTAGATGCTCAGAATAATCTGATCTGGATCGTATATGCAATTATATTTGTATATTATTTATTATCAACTATATTACCTATCGATAAAATTATCGGAAGAATCTACCCATTATTTGGAGTATTCCTCCTAGTTTCCGCAATCGGAGTATTTATCGGAATTCTTCGTTTCGGTGGCGGTAATTTAGCCTTTGCAGATTTCGGTTTATTTGCAGATCATCCTTTTGGCCAACGTTTTATTCCGTCTTTCTTTATAACAGTTGCCTGTGGTATTTTATCCGGTTTCCACGGATCACAATCTACATTGATCTCTAGAACTGTTATGCATGAAAAAGAAGGAACTATGACTTTCTATGGCGCTATGGTTATTGAAGGTCTAATCGCTATGTGCTGGGCTGGCGGGGCAATGATTCTCTTCTCTTCCGGACAAGCTGCATTAGATACAAGCGCAACGTTAATGGTAGGTCAGATTTCTAGAGCCTTTATGGGAAATATCGGCGGCCTTCTTGCAGTTATCGGAGTTGTCGTACTTCCAATCACAAGCGGTGATACCTCTTTTAGAGCTTTGCGTTTAATCATCGCAGAAGAATTCAATATCAGCCAAAAAGAAGCAAAAAACAGAATTGCTATCGCAATTGGGATTTTTATTCCAGCTCTGATTATTCTTTTCTTTGCTAAAACAGATCCGCAAGGATTTAATAAACTATGGAGATATTTCGGATTCACAAATCAATTTGTTGCAATATTTGCATTAGCAATGGCGACATCTTATCTTTATGTTAATAAGAAAGCTTATTTGATGACACATATTCCAGGCATCTTCTACACCTTTATCGTTTTTGCCTTTATCTTAGCAGAACAAGATATCGGACTTGGAATTGATTATACCATCAGTTTAATCATCGCCGCAGTGCTTGCTCTTGTATACGGTTTTGGTGTTATCAAAATTGCAAAGAATCGAAAAGAAGTTATCCCAACCATCCATCTAGAATAGAATAACCCAAAGACCTATTGCCAAAGTGCAATAGGTCTTTTTCTCTGTCCTTTCTAAATCTTCATTGAGAAACAATCTCCATATTTCTGCCAGCCCTATGTTCTAGACCCTGTAGCCTACAATCTATCTTCTATCTGACTTTTGATCTAAGGAAGTTTTAAGCTTTTGGATTTCTTAGTTTCAGTACTTTCACGATACTCAAAAGGTCTTAGTTTCCAATCCTAGGAGAGGATGAAGGGCGCCTAAGCCCCCTCAGGAAATCCCGGCTAGATGCTAAGTTTCTGAAGCAGAACAAAAAAAGAACCCCCGAAGGGATTCTTTATGCTCCAAGATATGCTTTTTTTACATCTTCATTTTCAGCTAATTCTTTTGCTGGTCCTTCCATACCGATTCTTCCTGTTTCGATAACATAAGCACGATCCGCAATAGATAGAGCCATTCTGGCATTTTGTTCGACGAGTAGGATCGTCGTTCCTTTTTTGTTTAGTTCAACTATCGTTTTAAATATTTCCTTTACAAATAAAGGCGATAATCCCATAGAGGGTTCATCTAAAATCAAAAGTTTTGGTCTAGACATTACAGCTCTTCCCATGGCAAGCATCTGCTGCTCGCCTCCAGATAATGTTCCTGCAAGCTGCTGCTTTCTTTCTCTCATACGAGGGAAAATATCGTAAAAACGCTTACGATTTGCTTTAAGGCCCTCTGCCGTATCTTTTACTGTAAAAGCGCCTAAACGTACATTATCGCTAACAGAAAGCTGAGAAAAGACCCTTCTTCCTTCCGGAACTTGGGCGATACCCATTTTTACAATATTATGGGCTCTCTCTTTTGTAATATCTTTTCCGTTAAAAAGAATCGTTCCAGTCTTTGGACGGATAATTCCAGAGATTGTTTGAAGTGTTGTTGTTTTTCCAGCACCATTTGCACCGATAAGGGAAACAATCTCTCCCTCTTCTACTTTTAGACTAACATCTTTTATTGCGTGGATATTTCCATAATAAACATTAAGCTCGTTGATTTCCAAGACAGACATTATTTCACCTCCTCCGTTTCTTCAACCTTATCTTCCAACTCCTCGGCATCTTCGGCAGTTCCCAAGTAAGCTGTTACTACACGGGGATCATTTACTGTTTCGATCGGATCTCCCTGAGCGATGATTTTTCCATGGTCCAGCACTATGATTCTTTCGCAGATTCCAAGAACGAGTTTCATATCGTGTTCGATTAGAAGAATAGAGATATTGAATTTATCGCGGATCAGCCGGATTGTTTCCATAAGTTCCTCAGTTTCTTTCGGATTCATCCCTGCAGCCGGTTCATCTAACAAAAGCAGCTTCGGCTTTGTAGACATGGCTCTCGCAATTTCAAGTTTTCTCTGCTGTCCATAGGGAAGATTCTCCGCGTCCACATCTGCATATTGATCAAGATCGAATATACTCAACAGCTTTAAGGCTTCTTCTCTTTCTCTCTTTTCTTCTTTCCAAAAGGCAGGAAGCCGGAAAGCGCCAGTAAGAGGCTTATATTCCATGTTGAAATTGTTAGCCACGATTACATTATCGAGTACCGACATTTTGCTAAACAGGCGGATATTTTGGAATGTTCGGGCGATTCCGCTTTGCACTAGTTTATAAGTGTGGACTTTATCGACATTCTTTCCGTCAAATTCATACTCTCCAGAAGTCGGAGTATAGACACCGGTAAGTATATTAAAAACAGTAGTTTTACCTGCTCCATTCGGTCCGATCAGCCCTACAAGTTCATTTTGTCCGATTTCCATATTAAAATGATCTACCGCTGTAAGTCCGCCGAAAACGATGGATATATCTTTTGCTCTTAAAACTTTTTCATTACTCACGTAGTTCTCCTCCTTCCTTCTTTTTCCTATTTCTAAATTTGTTTACAAATTTTGTAATGTGGAATTCTTTTCTGCCTAGAAGGCCTGACGGACGGAAAATCATCATGATGATTAAAATCAAAGAATAGATAATCATACGATAGTCGTTGAATCCACGAAGCATTTCCGGCAAAATAGTCAATACTGTAGCAGAAATAGTTGCTCCGGTAAAAGATCCCATTCCGCCAAGTACCACCATTACTAATATATTGATTGAATAGTTGAAATCAAATTGTTTCGCATTTAAAACACCCATCTGATGAGCGTACATTCCCCCGGCAATTCCTGCAAAAACTGCTGAAATTACAAAGGCAAACACTTTATAATACGTTGTATTGATCCCTACGGAGTCGCTGGCAATTTCATCCTCTCGAATAGCAAGAATTGCTCTTCCGTGTCGGCTGGTCATCATAGAATACATAAAAGCTACAGATGCTGCCATCAGGATAAAAAATACTGTAAAGTTTTGGAATCTTGGAATTCCAGACAACCCTTGTGCTCCTCCCGTAAAATCAAAGAACTCGATTAGAACACGGATGATCTCCCCAAAAGCTAATGTAATAATCGCAAGATAATCTCCTCTTAGCCGAAGTCCTGGAATACCGATGATAACACCTACGATTCCCGCAACGATTCCAGCGATTACCAGGGAAATCAAAAATCCAGGCAATCCGTCAACAATATGAGCTTTTGAGAACAATCCTGCTGCATAGGCACCGATAGACATAAACCCGGCATGTCCTAATGTTATCTGTCCCAGTGTACCTACAGTAACATTAAGACTGACTGCGAGAATAATATTGATGCAAATCAGATTTATAAGAGACGACCAATAACGAGATAACAATCCAGCAGACATTAGAGAGAATACAATCGCATAAACAACAGCTAAAACAACCACTGTCAATATATAGATCTGTTTTTTATTCGTTGGCATACTACACCTTCTCTCTTTTGTTTTTGCCTAAAAGACCAGTTGGTTTTACTAATAAGACCACAATCAAAATACCAAATACAAAGGCATCTCGTAATTGTGTGGATATATAGGCCATCGTTAAGGCTTCTACAATTCCTAGAATAAATCCTCCAAGCACAGCCCCTGGAATAATTCCGATCCCTCCAAGAACTGCTGCAACAAAGGCTTTAATTCCAAGCATTGAACCCATAGTCGGCTGAATCTGCGGATAACTTGATAGATAAAGAATAGATCCAACTGCTGCTAATGCACTTCCGATAGCGAATGTTAATGAAATCGCTGTATCGATATTAATCCCTACAAGTTTTGCTGCCGTTGCATCTTCACTGGTAGCCACCATAGCTTTTCCGTATTTTGTCTTTTTCATAAATAGCTGAAGCAGAATGGTTAAAGCAATCGTTACAACGATAGTGATAAATATATTAAAGTTGATCGATAATTCTCCTATATGCAGCGGTTCCATTTCGAACACGCTTGGAAAAGGCCTAGCCCCTGTTCCGATATATTTCATCGCTAAATTCTGCAATAATAAGCTGACTCCGATAGCTGTAATCAAGGCAGAGATTCTAGGAGAATTTCTTAAAGGTTTATAGGCTAATCTCTCGATTACCGTCCCTAAAATTGTACAAAAGATTACAGCTGGAAGCACTGAAGCCCAAACCGGCAATCCCATTGAATTTAAAAGGGGAATGCTGAACAATGCAACATACGAGCCCACCATCAGGATATCTCCGTGAGCAAAGTTGATTAGTTTTGCAATTCCATAAACCATTGTATATCCCAACGCCACTAAAGCGTAAATACTGCCAAGCTGGAGTCCATTAATTATTTGAAGTATGAATTTCAAAATTTTCCTCCTCATGAAAGAGACCATCTCCACGGGAGATGGCCCTCTCTGATATTATTATTTTGGCGCAATCACTGAATCTAACGTATAGTCGCCATCTACAACCTTAATCATAGATACAGATTTGATTGGATTGTTGTTATCGTCAAACTCTAGATGTCCAGTGACACCGTCGAATTGAATACCTTTTAATCCATCTACAATCGCCTGCTTGTCCTCAGTAGAACCAGCTTTTTCAATAGCATCTTTCAGCATATAGATTCCGTCATATGCTAATGCAGAGAAAGCAGAAGGTTCTTCGCCATTTTTTTCTGTATAAGATTTAATAAAGTTTTGTACTTTTTCGTTTTCGTCTTTTACAGAATAGTGATTTGTAAAGATCGCTCCTTCTACAGTGTCAATAGCTGATGCATCTACTTGTTTTGCAACTCCATCCCATCCATCAGGACCGATCATAGTTGATTGGATTCCAACTTCTCTTGCTTGCGGTGCAATAAGAGCGATAATTTGGTAATAATCAGGAATCATTAGTACGTCTGGATTTGTTCCAGCAATATTTGTTAATTGCGCTCTAAAGTCTGTATCTGTGTTTCCATAAGACTCTTCTGCAACAATCTCGATTCCTAATTCTTCTGCTTTTGTTTTAAACGCTTCTGCAACTCCGTTTGAGTAGTCGCTAGAAGTATTTGTCATAATAGCTGCTCTTTTGCCTTGCATATTGTCATTTACATATTGCGCAAGCATCTCTCCTTGGAAAGGATCTGTAAAACATACACGGAAAACATTAGGTCTTCCTTCTGTAATAGAGAACTGAGTTCCAGTAGGAGTGATCATCGGCATATTATCCGTTACAGCCATTTCTGCTACAGCACCTGTAGGCTGAGAAGTGATAGCCCCCAATAGAGCAACCATTCCTTCATCTACTAATTTGTTGTAAGCATTTGTAGCTTCTGTGATATCGCCTTTATCATCTTCTACTCTAAAATCGATTTGCTTTCCTAAAATACCGCCGTTGGCATTGATTTCTTCTACCGCAAGTTTTGCGCCGTTTGTAGCTGTTGTTCCATAAATCGCTACATTCCCAGTTAACGGTGCAATCCCGCCGATAATAATGCTGTCTGAATCAGCACCTCCGCCGCCATTTCCACCAGCTCCGCCGCATGCTGTTAGTAAAAATCCTAAGCTTAGCGTCGCTGCTATTAATTTAATAAATTTGTTTTTCATCTCTTCTCCTTCCTTGTGGCTTTTCGCCACTGATAATGCTACTATTATACCAAATAGAGGCTAAAAATACTATTGCTTTATAGAGATAAAGCCCCTTTTACAGAGGAATTATATCACAACTATGGTTCTTTTTTTCAGGAATGATATAATAAAATAAAGTAGGCATATTTAACGATAATAAGGAGAGTATGAATGAAAAGTCGACGATATTTAGAACTGCTTTCAAAAAAATACAAGACCATTGAAGAAGCTTCCAGCGAAATTATTGAACTCACTGCCGTTTCTGTCCTGCCAAAGGGCACAGAATACTTTTTAAGCGACCTTCACGGTCAGCACGATGCCTTTGCCAGAATCTTAAGAAGCGCTTCCGGGAATACAAGGGATAAAATATCTCTAGAATTTGGCGGCAGTCTTTCAGAAAATGAAAAGAACCAATTGTCCAACCTTATCTACGAGCCTTCAAAATTTATGAATCTGATGAAAGATAATAAGAAATTTACTCCTATCTGGATTAGGAAAACGATTATAAACCTTCTAAGGGTTTTAGAACGGGTTGCAGCAAAATATTCTCGCCACAAAGTACGTACTAAAATTCCGGGACATTATCGCGAATTAATCGATGAGATGCTGAACGTAAGCGGCGAAGAAATGAATAAAAGCGAATATTTCAACACCTTAATCGATACAATTATCGAAATCGACGCTTCCTTTGACTTCATCCGCACTATCTGCCACGTTATCCAGGATCTAAGCATCGACCACCTGCACATTGTAGGGGATATTTACGATCGAGGCGTTCGCCCCGATAAAATAGTCGATATCCTGATGATCCGGGAAAATGTCGATCTTCAATTCGGCAATCATGATGTTCTCTGGATCGGAGCGGCTCTTGGCAATGAATCTCTCATCTGCAATGTAATACGAAACGCCTTAAGCTACAGCAATTATGAATCTATCGAAGCGGCTTATGCGATTAATTTAAGACCTTTGTCTGTCTTTGCAGAAAGTACATACGGGGACGATCCTTGCGAAAGATTCCAGCCCCGCATCTTGACTCCAAACAAATACGACAATTTTTCAAAAGATATTACTGCAAAAATGTACAAAGCCATTTCCATGATCCAGTTTAAACTCACAAGCCAGCTCATCGACCGCAATCCAGAACTTGGCATGGATCATCGAAATGTATTCCGCAAAGTGGATTTTAAAAGAAATATTTATACAGATTGGGATGGAAAAGAGTATCCTCTTCTAGATGATCATTTTCCCACTATTGATCCTGATTTCCCGAGTCGTTTAACCGAAGAAGAAAAACAGATTATATCTTTGCTTAAATCTTCTTTTGCCCATAGCGAAAAGCTTCAAAAACATATCCGATATCTTCTTAATATCGGAAGCGTTTATAAAATCATGAACTCAAATATTTTAGTTCACGGCTGCATACCGATGGAAAAAGACGGATCTTTCTCTACATTTGAATATGAAGGGGAAGTTTACAGCGGAAAAAGCCTTCTCGACTTTTTTGACAACCAAGTTCGTCTGGCACAGCACAGTACTCACAAATTGAAACGCCAGAAAGCCATCGATATGTTCTGGTATATGTGGTGCGGTCCAAAATCTCCTATGTTTGGAAAAAGCCAATTATCTGCTTTCGAAAATTTATTTGTCGACGACAAAGGTGTCCGCGAAGAATACTATAATCCGTATTACGCATTAAGCAAAGAAGAAAAATATGTAGATAAAATATTCGAAGAATTCGGACTAGATCCTAAAAGATCTCATATAATAAACGGACATGTTCCCGTTAAAATGAAAGATGGAGAAAAGCCCATTTCCGCAAATGGAAAAGTATATGTAATCGATGGCGGGATTTCAAAAGCTTATCAGCCAAAAACAGGAATCGCAGGCTACACGTTAACCTTCAACTCCCATAATCTTTCTTTAGCAGAACATTCCAATTATGAAACAATGGAAACAGTCCACGGCGCCTATACTCCAAAGGTCCATGTAACCGAAAAATTTTCCGAAAGAATTCTAATCAAAGATACGGACGAAGGAAAAGCCCTTCAAAATACAATTGAAGAATTAAAAGAACTGCTTAACGCTTATCGAACAGGTGAAATCCGAGAGGATATGGACTAAAAAAAGAGGGAGCAGGTTGTAGGTTATAGGAAATAGGGATTGAAAACTTTTGAGCTAATGGCTCAAAAGTTTTCAATCCCTACTGCCTAGTATCTATTACCTGCTCCCTTATTTACTCTCTCTTACTTAGCGGATCATTTACTCGATATCTTCGATATCATCGTCTTCAGTTACGAATTCATAGATATCTTCATCATAATCATCAAAATCTTCGTCATCGTAATCTTCATCGTCTTCGTCGAATCCAACATACTCATAAAGATCTGTCATATAATAATTTAAGTCTTCTACTTCTTCTACTAATTCGCCCATAACTTCAAGCATTTCGCTGATAAGTTTTCCTGATTTTGTTTCTTCTTCTAATTGAATACCTTCAGACAAGCCTTTTAAATACGCAATTTTTTCATATAAATGATCCATTATAATTCTCCTTTAAACTCGTGATAGATATTCGTTTGAACGAGTATCTATTTTGATTACATCTCCCTCTTCTACAAAAAGAGGAACATTTACAGTAGCTCCTGTTTCCACAGTCGCTGGTTTTACAGCACCTGTAGCAGTGTCGCCTTTTACTCCAGGTTCTGTTTTTGTTACAGTTAGTTCAACAAAATTGGGAGGATTCACCTCAAATGCTTTGTCTTTGTAAAAACGAAGGGTTGCCATATCGTTTTCTTTAATATATACGATCGCATCTTCCACTGAATCTTTTTCAATTGGAATTTGATCGTATGTATTCGGATCCATAAAATAATATAATGTTCCGTCATTGTAAAGATATTGCATGTCTTTTGTTTCAATACGTGCTTCTTGATATTTATCATTTGGGTTAAAGGTAATGTCCTTGTTTGCACCGCTCATCACAGAACGGATTTTAGTTCGGACAAACGCTGCCCCTTTTCCCGGTTTAACGTGTTGGAAATCCATGACCTGCCACACGTCACCGTCCATTTCAAATGTAGTGCCTTTTCTGAAATCTCCTGCTGAAATCATTCTAATTCCTCCTCAATTTATTACTTATATCAATTATACCAACTAGATAGAATCATAACAAGTATTCCTTATCGAGCACATTCTCCATCTAGATTTTTGAGAATTTTAAGACCATGATCTAACTCCGGTAGAATATAATCCAAAATTTCTTTTACTGCTTTTGGACTTCCTGGAAGATTGATAATCAAGGTATTGTTTCGAATGACAGAAGCCGCTCGAGAAAGCATTGCTCTTTTTGTAATAGTCATGCTGTAAGCTCTCATAGCCTCCGCTATCCCAGGGACTCTTCTTGTCGCTACCTTTTCTGTAGCTTCCGGTGTTACATCTCTTGGACTAAAGCCGGTTCCGCCAGTAGTCAAAATTAAATCCACTTGATGCACATCGCTGTATTCTATCAATTTCTCTTCTATCAGATTGAGATCATCGGGAATAATTTCCTTGTGTTTCACTTCATATCCCGCTTCTTGAATCATTTCTTCGATCACTCTGCCGCTTTCATCAACCCTTTCGCCGCGGCTTCCTTTATCTGATAGAGTAATAATACCTGCTGTAAACATTTTTACCCCCTTTAAGGAAAAGCATCTTCTATATGTTCGATTCTAATAGGCTCTTCCAAAAATATTTCTATAACATCAAAAATCGGCTGATAATCATATAGCTCATTTTCATTGATATAAATTTCTGCTGCAGAAAGTATTTTTCTTTGCTTTTCTTCCGTTACAAAATCCGAAGGATATCCAAAATCTGCATTCTTGCGGGCCTTCACTTCTACAAATACAAGAAGATCCCCTTTCGTAAATATCAAATCGATTTCACCTGTAAATCGTTTATAATTTCTATCTAAGAATGTATACCCCTTTTTCAAAAGATATTCCTCTGCCAGTTGTTCTCCTAAAGATCCTCTTTCATTAGACTTTTCCATGAAGAATCTTCCTTAGAAAAGTTTTTCGATGAATCGAACAAGGTCCTATCTCCAAAAGAGCTTCGCGATGTTTTTTTGTTCCATATCCTTTGTTTTTTGCAAAATCATAACCCGGGTATTGTTCTTCATATTCTACCATCATTTTATCTCGAAGCACCTTTGCAACGATAGAGGCGCATGCGATAATAAAGCAGCGGTCATCTCCTTTTATCAAGCTCTCTTGGGGAATCTGACAGTCGATTTTTTCGGCATCTACAAAAACAATATCTGCCGATATTTTTTCGCCCTCTTTCGTAAAGATATTATCCAATGCTGTTTTCATCGCTTTTCTTGTAGCCTGCTTAATATTGATCTCATCGATGGATTTTTCATCTTCAATGCCGATTCCTATTCCAAGAGCATGCTCCCGGATAAGGAGATCCAGCATGTCTCTTTTTTTAGGGGTAAGCTTTTTGGAATCCTTTACCCCCTCTATAATCATACCTTTAGGCATAATAACAGCACAAGCGACAACAGGACCTGCTAAAGGTCCTCTTCCTACCTCATCGACCCCTGCTAATAAGTTGTATTTCTTTTCATACTCTTCAAGGGAAAAATCAAACATAATCTTCAACCTTTTCAAGGGTTATCCTGCCCATAACGCCTTTTCTAAATTCATCTAAAATCAGAGTTGCTATTCTCTCATAGTCGATTTCTTGCCCCCGCATAATAGCTCCCCGTTTTACTGCGATATCTTCCATAATTTGGAGAGTCGTTTTGTCTTTCGTTGTAATCCCATAACGTTCTTCTAAAATTTTCGGGTCTTGTTTTTGAAGAACCTTTAATAATTCAAAAGCTAGATCTTGTTTATCCATAATCTCATCTTTAATCGAACCGATAAAAGCCAAATGAAGCCCTGTTTTGGGATCCTCGAATTTAGGCCAAAGGATTCCCGGCGTATCTAGAAGTTCGAAATTTCCTCCGGTCTTTATCCATTGATTTTGTCTTGTAACACCAGGCTTGTTTCCAACTCTTGTAATCCTTTTATTTGCAACGCGATTGATTAATGTTGATTTCCCAACGTTTGGGATACCTACAATCATCATTCGGATTCGATCGTTTTCAATATTTTTTTCCCGATCTTTCTTAAACTTTTCCTTTAATGCTCTTCGGCCTGCTTTTTCAAGTTCCTTTGTCACATTGTCATGAAGACTGTCCACACGAAGAACTTCGTGGCCCCTTTTGCTGAATTCATCTGTCCAGCGGTCATTTTCCCTTGGGTCCGCCAAGTCTTTTTTGTTTAATATCATTAAATGGGGTTTCTGTCCAATAATCGTGTCGATCACTGGATTTCTGCTGGATACAGGTATTCTCAAGTCGACGATTTCAGCTACTAAATCCACAAGTTTTAAGGATTTCTTTATCGAATCTGTAGCCTTTTTCATATGGCCTGGAAACCAGTTAATATGATCCATCTTTATCACCTTTTCTTTCAATTAAAAAAACGCTAATAAAATTAGCGCATTTTTCTTAATATTTGTTTAATTCTCTAACTCTTGCAGCTTTACCTACACGATCTCTTAAGTAGTATAGTTTCGCACGGCGAACTCTACCGCGGCGAGCTACTTTAACATTTTCAACTCTTGGTGAATTCATAGGGAAAGTTCTTTCTACTCCAACTCCGTAAGCTACTCTTCTTACAGTGAATGTTTTACGAATGCCAGTTCCTTGAATACGGATTACTGTACCTTCGAATACTTGGATTCTTTCTCTATTACCTTCTTTGACTTTGTAGTCTACTTTAACAGTATCCCCTACTTTAAAGTCAAGACGATTTTCTCTTACTTGTTCGTCTTCTAATTGTTTAATAATATCCATTTGTAAAAACCTCCTAATTTTTAATGTTCATGCATCTAAGCAGAGGACCATTCGTTTTACATTTTTTATAACTTTGTGATTATATCACAAGTTTTAGTCTCTTTCAATTCTTTCTTGCAGATATCTTTGATACAAATCAGGCCGTTTCTTTTTCGTATTTTCAACAGCATTTTCATTGCGCCACTCTTCGATCTTCTTATGATTACCGTCAAGAAGCACTTGCGGAACTTTCATTCCTTTATACTCTCTGGGTCTCGTATAAGAATCATACTGAAGAAGTGTTTGATAATGAGAGTCGGAAACAGCGCTTTCTTCATTTCCCAACACCCCAGGAATCATTCTGGAAACTGCATCAATAAGTACCATGGCTCCCAGCTCGCCGCCAGTCAGTACATAGTCGCCGATGGAAACCTCCTCATCTACGACTTCATGAAGAACTCTAGCATCGATTCCTTCATAATGGCCGCATAAAAGGATCAGCTGGGGATACTCCGAGAGCTTTTTGCACAGGTCTTGTGTCAAAACTTTCCCCTGGGGAGAAAGATAAATTACAGGTCCCTGCCTTTTGTCCAAGGATTCCACCGCATCAAAAATCGGTTGAGGAGTCATAAGCATGCCCGCTCCCCCGCCGTAAATAATGTCGTCAACTCTGCGATGCTTGTCTAAGGAATAATCTCTGATATTAACAGCATTCAGTTCGATAATCTCTTTCTGAATGCTTTTTCCGATCACTCCATAGTCTTCCATATTTCGAATGAAGTCCGGAAATAGAGTTAATACGTCGAATCTCATTCTAAAATCCCTTCAATCAAGTTTACAAATATTCTTTTATCCTCAAGATTTATCTCTAGAATAAATTCTTTCACTGCTGGAATCATAATATCTCCCCCAGGCGTTTCAATGATATAAATATCATTGACATAAGAAGTTTGAATCTCTTTTAGGACACCGATCTTTTCGCCTTCGTGAAGCACTTCAAAACCGATCAGATCATCTACATAATACGAATCTTCAGGAAGTTCATAACGATCTTCCTTTGAGACATATAAGAAATCACCCTTGTACTTCTCGCATTGGTTGATATTATCGAATTCTTCAAATACCATAATGAGCATTCCTTTATGGTTTCTGAATGATTTTATATGGACTTCTTTTTTCTCTTCTCCAATATAATAGCTGTGTCCTTCTGAGAATCTCTCGTCGTAGTCTGTCAAAGACTGAACTTTTAATTCTCCCCGAACACCGTGAGTGTTGGCAATTTTTCCTACTTTAATATAATCCACTTTGAAAACCTACTGTATAATATCTACAAAAACTTTTTTGCCTTCTTTAATGGAAGCCGCTTTTACGACAGTTCGAATTGCCTTGGCAATTCTCCCTTCTTTTCCAATAATTCTTCCCAAATCTTTGTCTTCAGCTTTCACTTCTACAATCGTCTTGTTTCCTTCTTCGCGAAGGTTGACAACAACTTTCTCGGGATGGTCTACTAAAGCCTTTGCTATGATTTCAACTAATTCTTTCATATTGCCTCCTTTTATAGGGGACTATTCTGCAGAAACCTCTTCTGTTGATTCTTCAGCTGCTTCTGCTGGTGTTTCTTCAACTGTATCTTCTGCTTTCACTTCTTCTACAGCTGCTTCTTTTTTAGATTGTTCTCCATAAACGCCGTTGTTTTTGAAAAGACGGTTTACAGTATCTGTTGGTTTTGCTCCAACTCCGATCCAGTAGTTTACTTTTTCAGCATCTACTTTTACTTCTTTAGGCTGTGTTAATGGATTGTAGTATCCTAATTCTTCAATGAATCTTCCATTTCTAGCAGTTCTTGAATCTGCAACAACGATTCTATAAAAGGGTCTCTTTTTTGATCCTAATCTTTTTAATCTAATTTTTACTGACATAATAACTCCTCCAAAATAATTCTTATTTATTTAAAAAAAGGAAATCCGCCACCGAAGGGGTTGCCTTTTTTCTTCATTTTTTTCTGCATACCGCCCATTTGCTTCATGAGCTTTTTCGTATCTTTGAACTGCTTTAATAGTTTATTGAGCTGGGAAGTTGTCACTCCTGCACCTTTTGCAATTCGTTTCTTTCTGCTGTTGTTGATAATCTCAGGATGATCTCTTTCTTCATGAGTCATAGACTGTATCATCGCTTGAATCCGGTTAATATCTTTTTCACCGATATTTATACCTTTTAGAGCTTTTGAATCCATGCCTGGAACCATCGCCAGCAAATCTTCCAACGGTCCTAAGGATTTCATCTGTTCTAGCTGATCCAGGAAATCGTGGAGATTATAGCTTTGGGAACGGAACTTTTCTTCCAGTTCTTTTGCCTTCTTCTCGTCGATAGCATTCTGGGCCTTCTCGATAAAGGATAATACATCCCCCATCCCTAAAATTCGAGATGCCATACGGTCTGGATGGAAAGGTTCTAATTCGTCCATCTTTTCTCCGACCCCGATATATTTGATCGGCTTTTGGGTAACGGATCTTATAGAAAGTGCAGCACCGCCTCGGGCATCCCCGTCAAGCTTTGTCAGCACGATTCCAGTTACTCCCAATTCGCTGCTGAACGTTTCAGCAACATTCACTGCATCCTGTCCTGTCATCGCATCGACGACTAGAAGAATTTCGTCAGGGCTAACAGCACTTTCAATGTCTTTTAACTCCTGCATTAAATCGCTGTCGATATGAAGACGGCCGGCTGTATCGATTAATACTACATCTCTTCCAAGACGCTTTGCCTCTTCTACACCTTTTTTTGCAATTTCTACAGGGCTAATCTGATCTCCTAATGTGAATACTGGAACATTCACATTTCCGCCTACAACTTGAAGCTGTTTAATCGCTGCCGGACGGTAAATATCTCCTGCTACTAAAAGGGGCTTTTTATTCTGCTTTGTTAAAAGATGTGCCAGTTTCCCTGCATGAGTGGTTTTACCTGCCCCTTGAAGACCGCATAAAATGATAACAGTAGGCGGCTTTGAAGAAAACTGAATTTTCTCTTCACTTTTTCCCATGAGATCTGTTAATTCTTCATTAACAATCTTTATAACATGCTGGCCCGGTGTTAGAGACTCCATAACTTCTGCCCCTAAAGCACGCTCTTTGATCTTCTTTACAAAATCTTTAACAACTTTATAGTTAACATCTGCTTCTAATAACGCAAGTTTTACTTCCCTCATAGCAGCGTCGATATCTTTTTCCGTTAACTTGCCTTTTCCAGTAAGCTTACCGAGGGCATTCTGTAATTTGTCGGATAAATTTTCAAATATCATATCCTATTGCCTCCAGTCTTTCTTTTTCATATTCTTCAAAAAGTTTCATCAGGTCTTCTAACTCTCTTTTTGATAAATACTCATCTTCTGTAGATAATAATCGTTTCATTTCTTCCAAAGCATTTTGTATGCCTTTTGAGATTTTTTGATTTCTGTCTACCAGTAAAAGTTTCTTTTCGTAATTATATAGTTTTTTTTCTGCTCTTTTTAAATTCTCAGAGACAGCTTGTTTTGAGATTCCATGAATTTCAGCGATTTCTGATAACGATAAATCTTCATTATAATATTGATCTACGATTTCAAACTGCTTGTCTGTTAAAAGCTTTCCGTAATAATCAAACAAAATTCCAATTTCAACAACCTTATCCATGACTTCTCCTCATTCGTATCCGTCAACCTTTTTACTTGACGCTTGTATATTGTACTATGCTAATCCGGTGTTGTCAAATGTTTTTTCTATATTTGCAAAGATCAAATTCGTCAAAAACATGAAATGAAATGATAGATTATTATTTTATTTCTTATTAAAATCCAAGGATGTTTTTCACAAAAAAAATATATCAGCCTCCCTCAATCCGGAAAGCCGATACACGAGATATTTTCTTTAATTCTAAGCAGAAAATGAACCCTTCTTCATTTTTCCTCTCAACTCCACTCTTGAACTCTAGTCCAAATCAGGTACTTTGATTTGGCAACAGGTCAGCAGATTGCTCTTCGCCAAATGAAAAAAATCCATTATGAGAACGAGCTGCACCAGACCTGCTAAAGTATTTTACAAAAACGCTAGTCAGGTCTAGCTCATGCCGCTTGTTTCCCAAGAACGATTGCTCTTTCGTAGTTGGCTAGAAAGAATCGGCTCGCTCTGCACACTCACTCTATCTTTTAATCTCTATCCTTCTGATAGACGGGGTAGTATCTTCTTGTAGCGATTCTTCGTCTCATATAGTTTAGAAATCTTTTTAAGGACTTATCTTTTTCATACCATTGAGTGAATTTATATTTCTTTTCTTTAATATACTTCTGCGCTTCTTTTTTGTCTTTCGGGTTTACATATTTTAATAGAACCGAAGGGTCTACATACAGCCATAAATAGGGATTGGCAAAATATACTGTTTCCTTACCTTCTCTATAAATAAGATCATCCACAAGATAGGTAACGAAATTGCAGCCGGCTGCTGTCATATAAAAACTCGAGCGTCCTTGGCGGATATTTATTTCGAATACTTTGTGTTTCCCGTCTCTTTTATCGTATTTTAAATCGAAATTCGCAAAACCTGTATAACCAAGATCCAATAAAAACTTCTCGTATTGTGCGTAGATCTCCGGTGCATCCTGAGTTAAGAGAGCATTATAATTGCCTATGCTTTCTGGAAGACATTCATCTAAAAGGCAGCGTGCAAAACACATCATCTTCACTCGGCCTTTTCGGTCTACATACGCATTTAAAACGCCCATTGTAGAGGAATCTCCCGGTATAAAGTCCTGTACAATTAACTCGCCCGTATAACCGGCATTGTATATATCATCGATGATTTTTTTAAGCTCTTCCATAGAATCTGCTTTGTAAGCCTTTTTTTTGCCTTCAAATTTTAGATGAAGAAATTCTATACTATCGTTCGGTTTCACCGCACAAGGGAAACCGAATGGAAGTTCGATCTCCCTGCGGTTCTCTTTTGTAATGACGTAGGTTGCAGGATAATCCAAACCATATTTTTCACAGATTTCATAAAAATCCTTCTTATTTTCCAGCTTATCTTTTAATTCCAAGGACACATAGTTGAATTCATAATACTCTTCTAAAAGATCGCTGTATTTTGTAATCAAAGTTGTATATCCATCGCTGCAGGAAATTAAAAGCAGAGGTTTTCCTTCTTTTTTTAGTTCTTTTCCTAATTCAATCATCTTTAGCGGAAATATTTCATCCGTGTCAAAATCTTCAAAGGTCTGAACCGTTACAATTTTTGAATCTTGAGTAAAGCTTAAAGGTTCTTTCCCCAAAGCGATAGAATGAACTCCGTATGCCTCATGAAAAGACCTTGCTGTTCCATAAGCATTAATATCTGTTCCTAAAATAATCGGTATAAAATCAACGTCCTGCATAATTAACTCACTTTCTTATAAAAATCGCTAAATCTCTTAGCCCAATCGTAATCTTCTTTTGTAATATCTGAACTAGCGTCTTCTATATTCTTATATTCCAAACCGTAAATCGCAAGCCATGGGAGTTCTTTTTCCCCAATACTTTTTCTTTGATTAAGATAGTTCCTATAGCTTATCAATTCTTTTTGAAGCTCTAATCCTTTTTCTGTATAAGAATAATGTTCAACATTTTCATTCATTATTCGTGAACTGCTTGTCTTCATATATTCGTTCTTTAATAAATAGCCGATAGATTCGCCGCGAAGGTCCTGCATATTTTCTCGGATGTTTTTCTCTTCCTTCTTCCGAAATTCCGGCTCCATTAAAAGAATGCCGCCGGGCAGTTTGTTCAGCAATACAAACCAGTTTCTTTCGTGATTGCTTTCAAACACGGGGCTTCCCTCTAAAATATATCTTCCATCTTCTTTTCTGACCACATCGTCAATAATCCATTTTAATAGATATTCCTGCAAAAAGGAAGAGGCATCGGATAATCCGCTTTTTTGAAGGGGAAAGAAATAATATTCTTTCTTGTCCTTCTTTGGAGGAATATCAGATACATCCGTGATATCAGCAAAAAGGACATAGGGTCCTTCTTTTTTATTATTTCGATTCAAAAGGATAATTCCCAGGATAAATAAAACCAATATTCCGAATGCCGCTATCGGAGGCCATGAAAGTGCTAGATTAGAATTCATTTTTTACCTCCCTTAAGAATAGCTGTGCCAGTGCATCTTTAGGATCTCTTTCGTTATAGCAGACGTCATAAACCATTTGCGTAATAGGAAGATCTACATGATACTTTTCTCCTAAAGCAACCATCGCCTTGGCAGTATAGTAGCCTTCTGCAAGTTTATTATAATCTTCACCCGTAACTAAACACTCTCCGAACTTTCGATTCTGAGAGAACTTTGAAAAAACAGTTGCTTCATAATCTCCCAAGTGGCACAGACCATAAGCCGAGAATGGATTTCCTCCCATCCCTTCGATAAGCCTAGAAACTTCTCTTGTTCCCCGGCTCATCAGCGCCCCTTTTAAAGAAGTTAGATTCATTCCGTCTAAAGCCCCTGCAGCGATTCCTATCACATTTTTAGCAGCTGCTCCTATTTCATTGCCCACTAAATCATTTCCATAATAGAAACGGATCAATTCGCTTGAGAATTCATTTACTAAATAATATTTACAATCTTCATACAGGGAATCGATAACCATACAGTTGGGAACGCCTCTATAAAACTCCTGAGGATGGCCCGGTCCGATCCATACAGCAATTCGATTGCTGTAATCTACATATTCCGACACTACTTGACTCAGCCTTTTCCTAGTACTGATCTCAATGCCCTTCATGCATAGAATGAAGATCTTATTTTTTAAAGAATACTCCCTAAGCTCTTCCATCAGATCTCGAAGCTTTTGGGAAGGAATCGAGATTATAATAATGTCGCTGTCTTCTATTTCTTTCAGATCATAAATCAGTTTTGTTGTCTTTTCCAACTGGATAGTGCCGTTACCCCCGGTTTCTCTAAACCTTTTCATATTGGAAGAGTCTTCTCTTCCGTATAATGAAACATCTTTTCCGATATGATCTAAATACCATGCGATAAAAGATCCCCATCTTCCCGCTCCTATCACTGTAATTTTCATCTTCAACACCTACTTATAATATTTTAACTATTATATCAAATAACAGCCTTCTATCCTACTTTCTTATTCTCTTCATAAAAAAAGCCAGAGTAAATTATTCTACTCTGGCAAAAGTTCCTATTAAATTTTCTTCGTTTGCTGCTTTCTGTTTTATCTCCAACTATTGTAATTGATAGCGGAAGATCAAAATATTTTGATCTTTTTTCTGCTTCAAACCTGATTTAAGCACTTTTACTTTTCTGCCATCTGAAATTTCGATATCCTCATCGACAATGCCATTCATAAATGTATCTACTTCTTCTGCATTGGCTGGCTCTACATCTACCTTCACTCCCCACGGAAGTGCCATCACTGCCTGAGGGTCTCACGTATCGCAGGCTCCATCTGCTCTTTCTTGAAGATTTTCTTCAAGAAGTTTAATTAATTCTTCTTTATAGTTTCCAGTTGATCCAAACATAATATTCCTCCTTTTTTCGATATGAAATTAATTGCATATCCATATGTATTATTATATACCTCCGGCTCTCCACATTCAAACATTATGAAATATTATGTTTTGTATATTAAAGTTAAGTAAACTTATAGATTCTGGGTATTTATAATTACACTGATTATTTCATATTCTAAAATAAAAGGAGATTATTATGACGAGTCAAGAAAAAGAATTATTATTGTATATTTACGACAAATATAATGAAGAAGGCAAGGAAACCATCCACATCGATTATTACGATGAAGATGTTGAAAAAGAAGAAAGTTATGATCGAAGCGGAGACATCGACAATATGCTTGCTGAAATGATTTCAGAAGATTTAATCGAAGAAAAAGCTCGGACTGTCGGTTTTGTAGAAGTATCATTGACACAAGGCGGTATCGCCATGGCCAAAAAACTTAAGAACGAATAAAAAGCCCGAATATCGGGCTTTTTTTCATTATAAAGGCATATTTTCAGGAAGCCAAGCTTCCTCTTCTCCAATTTCTCTGATAAAGATTCGTCCTGAATTCTTTTGATCTTTTGCTTGTATATATTTAAAAATCATTTTATTCGGATCCGCCATCCCGATAATTTCGATTTTTCCTGTTACATGGCTTAAACCAAAACGGAATGATTTCGCAAGACCATTTAACATTCCCTTTGCTTTATCTACAATATCCACCCCTTCTTTAAAAGGAACTTGGAATTGATCTTTAACGCCTTTTACAGGACGGCATTGAAATAAATAGTAAGGCATAATTCCGTTTGCTGTAAGTTTTGAAAAAAGCTCAGCTATTGTATTCGGATCATCATTTACACCTTTTAATAAAACAGTTTGATTTCTTATAACCGCTCCCGTTTCTTGAAGCAACGAAATACTTCTCAAAGACTCTTCTGTTAATTCTCGGGGATGATTATAATGGGTCACTATATAAAGCTGTTTTTTCTTATTATACTTTTTCAACAGCTGAATTAATTTATCTGATTCTAATATTCTTTGAGGGAATACGACCGGCGTTCTTGTTCCAAAACGTATAAAGTCTAGATGGTCTATAGCCGTTAACTCTTCTAATAGATACTCGATCTGCCCATCCTCTAACAAAAAGGAGTCTCCTCCAGATACTAAAACATTATTAATTTCCTCATGTTCTTTTAAATAATCGAAGATTTTTCCCCAAGACTTTGTAACTTCTTCCGTTTCTCCTCCTACCAGTCTTTTTCTAAAACAAAAACGGCAGTACATCGCGCAGGTACTTGTAGAGAGCATTAGTGCAGTTTGGGTATATTTATGCTGCAGCCCTATAACTACTGTGTTGCTGCCTTCTCCGGATGTATCAAAAGAACCGCTGTCTTCGCTTTCATAGACTGCAGGGATACACAGCTTTGCAATAGGATCTTCTTTAAACCGGCTCCAGTCCACTAAATCTATATAGTTTTTAGGAATACTCATGGGGTAGCGTTCAATAATTCTCTGAAGCTCTTTCTTTTCTTCGTCCTTTAAAGGGAGCTTTTTATATTTTTCTAATTCTTCTACTGTTGTGATATTATGATTTAATTCTTCTTTCCAATTCAAATAATTCCTCCTTTGTAAAGCTATTCTAGTCCTGTATTAAAATACATAGCTTACTATTATTAGAATAATATTATAACATAAAAAGAAATTTTCCATTTCTTTGAAATTATTGTTTTAATGAATAGTAGGTAAAGGCAGCAGCTGCTATTTGTTCTTCGAGCTGGTTCGTTACTCTTACTTCTATAAAACTGATTCTATTTCCTTTTTTAAGAAGAAAGGCTTCGAATCGTAAAGATTTTGAATTTTTTGTATTGTTGAGATATTGTATTTTTCCTTCTATTGTAGAAGAGTTTTCCCCATAAAAGTCCATTAGTGTTCCGCAGCAGGAATCAGACAATGCGTAGATCAATCCACCATGAACCCATCCGTTTCCATTTAGATGCTTCTCTTCAATTTTTCTTAATACCATCCTGCTGTAACCTTCCCTTACTTCTTCGACCTCTCCGCCGATCACTTCTACAAAAGGAACAGCTTTTTTCCTTGCTGAATGTTCTTTTTTACCCATAATACCTCCCTACATAAAAAAAGTGGAGAGCTTATAAAAAGAGTAGTAGAGTGTAAAAGTGAAGTTATGGTCGAAAAACGAAAAAATCATTCGTGTTCTCCATAGTATAAAATATTTTTCAAACCCTTTTCCTCCATATCCTAAATATAGAGAATCTTTTTGTACTGATCTTGAGTTTTCTTGTCCAAATATTACATAAGAAACAAGTCTTTCGTTTCTGCTTTATCTCCACTCTACACTCTCTTACTCTTACACTCTTCTTTTACAAAACTCTCTTTATCCTATTTCTTTAAAGGCTTGTTCTAAGTCAGCGATGATATCTTCTGGATCTTCAAGTCCTACTGAAAAACGGATAAGGTCGGGACGAACTCCTGCTTCTTCCAGCTGTTCGTCGCTTAATTGTCTATGGGTATGGCTTGCAGGATGAAGAAGACAAGTCTTTGCATCTGCTACGTGAGTGGCGATGGATGCTAATTTTAAACTGTCCATAAATTTAATAGATCGTTCTCTTCCGCCTTTGATTCCGAAGTTTAACACACCGCAAGTGCCCTGAGGGCAGTATTTCTTTGCCAATTCATTACTAGGATGGCTTTCAAGTTCCGGGAAGTTTACCCATGCTACTTCTTCATGGGATTCTAAATATTTCGCTACTTTTAATGCAGATTCTGTATGTCTTTTCATTCGAAGATGAAGAGATTCCAGTCCTAAGCTTAAGTAAAAAGCATGCTGAGGAGACTGGATCGATCCTAAATCACGCATTAACTGAACGGTTGCCTTTGTAATATAGGCGCCCTTGCCAAATTTTTCAGTATAAGTAATTCCATGGTAGGATTCATCCGGTGTTGTAAGTCCCGGGAATTTATCACGGTTTTTCTCCCAGTCGAAGTTTCCGCTGTCTACAATCGCTCCCCCCACTGCTGCACCATGTCCGTCCATATATTTTGTCGTAGAATGCGTTACAATATCCGCTCCCCATTCAAAAGGTCTGCAGTTTATCGGCGTTGCAAAGGTATTGTCGATAATTAGAGGAATACCATGATCATGAGCAAATGTTGCAAACTTTTCAATATCCAAAACATTTACTGTAGGATTTGTAATCGTTTCTCCAAACACCGCCTTCGTATTCGGTTTTACAAATTTTGCCAGTTCTTCTAAAGAAAGTTCCTGATCCACAAAGGTACAGTCTATCCCCATCTTTTTCATAGTGATATTGAAAAGATTATAGGTTCCTCCATAAATGGATGAAGAAGCGATAAAATGGTCTCCTGATTCGCAAATATTGAATAGTGCAAAGAAATTCGCAGCTTGTCCAGATGAAGTAAGCATCGCTGCTGCTCCTCCCTCTAAAGCATTGATTTTTTCTGCAACATAATCATTTGTCGGGTTTTGAAGCCTTGTATAAAAATAGCCGGTTGCCTCTAAGTCAAAAAGTTTTCCCATCTCTTCGCTTGTATCGTACTTAAAAGTGGTACTTTGAATAATAGGCACTTCCCTCGGTTCCCCTTTTGTCGGTTTATAGCCTTCTTGAATACATTTTGTGTCAATATGATAATCCATGATTTCTTCCTTTCTGCTCTATAATTTGTATAATCTATTTTATCATACTAAAGAGACCTTTACTCAGTTCTATGTAAAAGAAAGCCCGTTCCTTAAACTTGAACCCTTTATATCTCCACTTTATGTCTGAATACAAGAAAGCGTTATTTGCATTTATTTAATAGAAGATTCATAATATATCTAGACTAAAAAAAGAGGTGAATCAATTGTTTTTAATGATCGATAATTATGATTCTTTTGTTTATAATCTTGCAACCTATTTTAAAGAGCTTCATTGCGATATCGAAATATACCGTAATGACAAGATCACAATAAACGAAATAGAA
The DNA here is from genome assembly GCF_052116305.1 of Gallicola sp. Sow4_E12. Lineage (NCBI taxonomy): Bacteria > Bacillati > Bacillota > Tissierellia > Tissierellales > Peptoniphilaceae > Gallicola > Gallicola sp. Sow4_E12. The sequence goes on from NZ_JBQKLI010000006.1 coordinate 91,042, forward strand.
TTTTTAATAGAAGAAAAAAAGTTAGAAGGGATTATTTTATCTCCTGGTCCAAAAAGTCCCCTAGAATCGGAAGTTTGTTTAGATATCGTAAATACTTTCAGCCAGAGGATTCCTATTCTAGGCGTCTGCTTGGGCCATCAGATCATTGGCTACTGCAGCGGCTGCGATATTATAAAAGCACCGATTCCCGTTCATGGCAAAATCTCTTCCATTAAACACACAGGCAAAAGATTATTCCATAATCTTCCAAATCCGATGAATGTTACAAGATATCATTCCCTCATTGTAGATGAAAAATCTTTATCCGATGATTTCTATATCGATGGAAAAACTGACGATGGCATTATTATGGCTATCAGTCACAAAGAATACCCTTTATATGGAGTACAATTTCATCCGGAAGCTGTTTTAACACAGGAAGGTCATGCATTATTGAACAATTTTATCCTCATTGCAAAGGAATGGCATAAAAATGAAAACCATAATTAAGAAACTATCCTTCTATAAAAAAATAAAGGATTTTTTGCCCTTATACAAGGATTGTAAAAACACTATTTTCTTAGACTCTTCTCTTGAGAATACCTATGGAAAGTATTCTATTTTAGGAATTTCTCCTGCTGTGATTCTAGAAGAAAAAGACGGGAATTTTTATAAAAATAATCAATCGATGAAGGGCAGTATCGAAGACTATTTAACAGAATTTATAAAGAACAACAAAGAAGAAAATCCTACTTCCCTTCCTCTTATCTCCGGCTTTTTAGGTTATCTTTCCTATGATTACGGCAGAAAATTCGAGAATATAAAAAGCCGGCACCAAAAAATCTATGATATTCCAGATGCAGTCTTTATACTCTACGATTCTTTGATTATCGAGGATTTAGAAAATAAAGAACTTTTTATAACTTCTATTGCAGGAGAGGATTCCATTCAGAAAATCGAAGAAGAAATATGCTCCTTTAATGGAGAGGAACTCATCCCTGAAAAAAATGAATTCTTAGCAGATTTTCGTTCTTTCCATAAAAAAGACGATTATTTAAAAGCAATTCAGCATACCATGGACTATATCGAGGATGGGGATATTTATATTCTGAATATGACGCATCAAATCGAAATTAACAGCAATAAATCTCCTTATGAGACATACAGATATTTGAGAAATCACAACCCGGCACCTTTCAGCAGTTTTATGAACTTTGGAGACTTTCACATACTAAGCAGCTCCCCCGAACGATTCATTCAGATTAAAGAAGGGCTTCTCGAAACCCGCCCCATCAAAGGAACCCGGAAAAGAGGAACTACGCCAAAAGAGGATCTCAGTCTAAAAGAAGAACTTCTTCATTCGGAAAAAGACAGAAGCGAACTTTTAATGATCGTGGATTTAGAGCGAAATGATCTAAATCACATCTGCCAGCCGGGATCTGTTGCGGTTCCTGAGTTGTTTGAAATCGAAACCTATGCTACTGTTTTTCATCTAGTTTCGACGGTACGAGGAAAACTTTATTCCAATACCGGCATTGCCCCTCTTTTGCAATCCACTTTCCCTGGAGGATCCATTACAGGAGCTCCGAAAATCAGAGCTATGGAAATAATCGACGAACTGGAAGAATCCAGACGAGGGATTTATACAGGATCCATCGGCTATTTTTCTAGAAACGGAGATAGCGATCTTAACATTATTATCCGTACTCTCCTTCACTATAAGAACACCTACTATCTCGGTGTAGGAGGGGGAATTACCTATGAATCCGATCCTGTATTTGAATACGAAGAAACGATGCAGAAAGCAAAGGCTCTCTTGCAGGCAGCGGGGCAACGTCATGAAGCTTAATATAGACGACGGATTTCGATTCGGCTTGGGACTTTTTGAAACGATTTTAGTCCTCGATAATAAAGCCGTTTTACTAAAAGAACATCTCCACCGTTTGCAGGAAAGTATGAGTTATTTTAAGATTCAAAAACATATCGATGAAGATGCCTTCCTTGAATTTTTAGAAAAAGATCAAAAAGAAGGAAAATCTGTACTAAAAGCAACTGTTACTACTGAAAATTTTCTTCTAGAAAGAAAAGACTATCTTTATAAAAAGGAAGATTATCAAGAAGGATTCTCCCTAAAGAAAAGTTTTATCCTGCGAAATGAGACTTCTCCTTTTACTTATCATAAAACATTGAACTACGGGGATAATATTCTAGAAAAAAGAAAAGCGGCTCTTTCAAATTTCAACGAACCTTATTTTATTAATACAAAAGGATTTTTCACTGAAGGAGCTACTACAAATCTATTTTTTATGCGGGATAATAAAATTTTCACCCCTCCAGCGGACTCCGGTTTGTTGAAAGGCATCCTCCGAGATTGGGTTATCGATCATTATCGTGTCGAAGAGAAAAATATATTTCAGTATGATTATCATAAGTATGATGAAATCTTCCTCACCAATTCCCTTCTTGGAATTATGCCTGTAAAATCTATCGACGGCCATACTCTTTCTTCCATGGAGAAATCTTTTTCGCTTCATCAGGAATACGAGTCTTTTCTCGACACATTATAGAAGCCTGCCGAAATCGGCAGGCTTTTTTAAATTAATGAGTCGAAGGGATGGTCTCCGATATTTGGATTCTTTTCTCGATACTCCTTAAGGCCTTCTTCATAAGTCCGGATGACCTCTTCCCTAAAATCTTTCGCAGAGATAATAAGACCTCCGGCTCCTCGAACAACTACCTGCTCTGTTCCATCCGATGTAGCAACTCGAACAAGAGTATCCTTGCCTATATCCCGTATATATCTTTCGATGAACTGATCTGCCGTCTCTCCTTCTTTTGTGTACACAACTTCCATAAAATCAAAATCTTCCTTTCGGTAAATTCCTTTTACCTTATAGGCATCAAAAACGACCATAATTTTCTTTTGAGTAAGACCCTGATAGTTGGATAAGATATCAAGCAGTTTTATTCTAGAAGCTTCTAAATCTTCCCTAGGTAGTTCTTTTAGTTCGTCCCAGCTGTGAATCATATTATATCCATCGACAATGATAACTTCTTCTTTCGCTTTATAATTTTCTTTCCCGAGATAGTAATCTTTTTTCGGTTTCTTTCTTGCCTTTCTACTCTCTCTTTTATTGGAATAAAATGTATCTTGCAGTATTTTTTCGATTGCTTCTTCATCTACAATAAATGAAGGTCTCTGGGGATTTATTTGTTCTTCTTCCCTCTTTTTTTCAATCTTGGGCGGGATATGGGCGTAGTCGTAGACCTGATCCCAAGGCACGGTAAAACCGGCTCCTTGACTGCAGAAGACGGAACCTCCCGGCTGCTCCAGATCCCTTAAAGGATTATAACTGCTTTTTCTTAAAACTTCCTCTGCATCATGACAGCTACCATAACCTGAAAATTCCAGCTGTACTCGTCCTGCGCCCTTTGTAAAACTCTGAACTTCGGTAATATAGTCTCTCATAAGAGAAACAGGTACGTCTGCAGAAAAAACAGCCTTCTCCTCTTTTTGTTCCGAATTAATATCTTCTCCCTTTAAACGCGTCAAATCCGTTAATACTCTTCCATAGTACTCGATAGGTATTTCAATCTGTACTTTATAATAGGGCTCTAAGATTTCGCTTTCTCCCATCATCAGTCCCTGACGTACTGCCCGAACAGCCGCTTCTCTGAAGTCGCCGCCTTCTGTATGCTTTTCATGGGATTTTCCCTCTAGGAGGGTGATCTTCGTATCTGTCAGTTCCCCTCCCAATAGTACACCCCTGAAACTCTCCTTTTTTAGGATCTCGAGGATATGATTCTGTTCTCTTGTATTAATTTTTTCGATACTTTTTCCCGGCTCCACACAGATTCCTGAACCTCTTTCTCCCGGTTCCAGCAGCAGCTGCACTTCTGCATAATGGCGGAGTGGTTCAAAATGGCCGATCCCTATGGATGCATCCTTTATTTTTTCTTTATAGATAATAGACCCCTGGTCGAAATGAACAGAAAGATTAAAGCGTTCTTTTAAAACTTCCTTGAGAATTTCCATCAGGATTTCTCCCATTACATGAATGCTAATCTCTCCTGTTTCTGAAAAATAATCTACACGGAGCTCCGGCATCTCTTCTTCTAAAACTTTAAGAGCTTCTAAAAGATCGTTGCTATTCGCATTTTCATCGATATGAACGCCGTAAGTCATAACCGGAGTAAGCAGGGGATGAGTTGTATCTTCTTCAAAACCCAGTCCTTCTCCCGGAAAGGTAGATTGAAGCCCGACTACACCACAAATTTCTCCAGGATAAACTTGTTGAACACTTTCGTATTCTTCTCCAGAATAAATTCTGATTTCATTAATCTTTTCCCCTTGTATAACGGATTTATTTTCCAGTATCCCGCCAGTAATCTTCATTTCAGTAATCCGCTGATTTTGATCTCTATAGATTTTATAAACCTTCGCACCAAATTCTTCTGGATAAGATTTTGAAATCATATATTCTTCCATTCCTGCTGTCAGTTCGTTAACACCCTCTATTTTTAAAGCAGATCCAAAAAAACATGGAAACACTTCCCTGTTCCGAACCGCCTCTTGGATCTCTGTAATTTCAATTGTATCCTCCGCTAAATACTGATCCAAAAATTCTGCTTTGATCACTGCCAGCTCTTCCCAAAGAGCATTTGGTTTTTGATTGAAAGATACAGCCGAAGAGCTTAATTCTTTTTTGATTTCAGTCAACAGCGCCTCTTTTACAGCACCTTCTTGATCCATTTTATTTGCAAATATAAACACAGGAATATTGTAAAAGTCTAACAATTTCCATAATGTTTTTGTATGTGCCCGAACTCCGTCGGAACCGTTTATTACAAGAATTCCATAATCCAAAACAGACAACGCCCTCTCCATTTCAGCTGAGAAATCCGCATGACCTGGTGTATCTAGAAGGATCCATTCTTTGTTTTCCTTTTTTATACGGGCAATCTTTGAAAAAACAGTAATCCCTCTTTCTCTTTCGATTCCCTTTGTATCTAAAAAAGCATCCTGATGATCTACTCTTCCAGGAGAAGATAATACTCCGGAGGAATAAAGCATAGCTTCAGCTAATGTAGTTTTCCCGGAATCTACATGGGCAAGTATTCCGACGGTAATTTTATTGTTTTTAGATGACACTTCCATTTCCTCCTTTTTCATTACATAACTCCCTAATACTCATTATAACAAATATTCCTGTATTATATTTTCTTCCTGCCCGCTTTTGTTAAATCTATGAAAAGGATTTCAAATTCACTGGACAAGACCGAACGGGAATGTTATCATATTGTCAAGAAAAATATTAATATTCTATTCAATTATAAGAAACAGGATGTGATTTATATGAAATTATTCAATTTTGCCATACCATTATTGCTGTTTTTATTAGTATCCTGCGGTGGAAGCTCTTCCGATCTGGAGGCAGAAAATGAACCCCCCGGTAATGAAAGCGTTATCCGAGTGCTTGTCCCTGGAAATGAAAGGTCGAAAGGTTTTATGGCTTCTGGTTTTCGAGGCTTCTCTCGAATAAAATCTGAGATCAGCAATGTAGACGTAGGCTATCTTTCCGATATCAGCGAAACAAGCGAAGAAGCTCTCTCTGAAGCCCTGCGAAAATTAGCTGAAGACAAGCCGGATTTAATCATTGCCGTAGGAGGCCAAAACGATAAAGCCGCTGAAACAGTCAGCAAAGAATTTTCAGACATACAATTTGTTGTAGTGCAGGGAAGCGTAAAAGGCGAAAATCTCAGCAGCTATACCGTTAAACAAGAGCAATCCGCCTATTTGGCAGGAGCCCTTGCAGGTCTTCTAACAGAATCGAATGTTGTAGGCCATCTTTCCGGTACAACTCAGCAGTCCGGACTTGATGCACGAGGTGCCTTCTACCATGGTTTAATATCAACAAATCCTGAAGCCAATTTTTTAACTATTTTTACAGGGGACATGGACAATCCGGATATCAACAAAGAAGCGGCGAAAGCTCAAATCGATGCCGGAGCTGATTATATCTTTACAATGTTAAATGACGGACGAGCCGGCGCTGACGATGCAATGCGCATGAATGAAAAAAAAGTATATGCTATCGGAAATGCTATCGACTGGACCCAGGAAAAAGAAATTTACATCGCTTCCGCAGTAGCAGATCCCAGCGTCGCTGTCTTCACAGCAGCCAAGGATTATGTGGATGGAAATCTAGAGAGCAATAATATAAAAGAATTTGATTTGAATGATGATATGGTTGTAGATCTAGCAATAGAAAATACAGTTTCAGAAAATGTAAAAGAAGAAATTGAGGAAATCAAAAAACAGATTCTAAATAAAAATATCGAGATTGATACCAGCTATCCAGGAGAAGATTTTAAAAAATAACAAGGTGCAAAGTTCAGGTTCTACCAAAACAGCCTTAAATAAAACACTATCATAACAAGGAATTGACTGAAAAAAAGCTGACTTTGCTAAAGCAGCTTTTTTTCTTTTTTAAATTTAAACTTCATTTTTTCTTCCCTGGGATAATTCATTTCAATTCTGTCGAAAAACAAGGAAAAGCCGCATATTTCATGCGGCTTTTTTTATTAAAATGCAGTTGTTTCTAACATTTTTAAGAACTGATCTCTATAATATCTATATTGCTCATCAAATTGTTTATAATGGACTTTTTCCCAAGCAATTAAAATTTTATAAATTTGTTTTGCTTCTTCATTAGATGAATTTGCATAAGCTTCTTCATAGAAACGAATTGCATCTTCTTCCAATCCTCTAGCAACGTTGAAAATTGTCATAGCTCGTTTTGCTTGTGTGTCGTCAAAGCGGGCCCAGTTATAAATTTTCGGCTCTGTTGGTTTGAATTCCGCCATATCTAATTCCAATTCTGCTTTTCTGCCGCCTAGTTTATCTGCTAAGTCTAGTAAGTAGTCGGCGTGTAGAAGTTCTTCATTGGCTAGTTGTTCAAATACAGCCTTGTTTTCCTTGTTGTCGGTAGAATCCGCACCCATCCTGTAAAATTCATAACCTTCGATCTCATTTTGATAAGCTTGTTTTAATACATTGATTTCATTATTCATGAAAAAACACCTCCGTTTAATAGTATTTATACCCATATCTTAAATAAATAACATTGATATCGGTGTTTATTCTATTAATCCCCTACTCCAAAATCCGTTTTTTCGTATAAGACATCAACCTTAGGATCATTCCAGAGATCTTCATACTTTTCTACAAACCACTCTACTAATTTTTCATCTCGTTTTATAGAAGTGCTGTTATTTGTGAAAACATTAATTGTACCATGGGAAAAATGCTCTGTTAATAGCTGTATATCTTTATCTATAATCTCCTTTGACTGTCCTTTGATTCCCACTAAAAGGCAAGGGGAATCGAAGTATTCCAAAACCTCTTTATAGGAATCAAAATCACCATTCTTCTTTAAAAACTCTTCTCGAAACCTTTTATCGAAACTTTCTACCCCGATTTTAAAAACGATAGGAATTCCCATATAATCCCGCATCTCTTTTACTTTGCTTCGATACATCCAGTGGGATTCTAAAAAAAGTTTCTTGATTTTTTTATCTATAATAATCTCTTTTATATAAGCCAAAGTCTCCTTGGGAAGTTCAAAGCAGCTGCCGGAGTTGATCACTTCTAACACCCCAAACTCGCCTGTGACTTTAGAAAGAACTTCCCTATTCAAAGAAATCATCTCTTCTTTATCCCTTGAATTGTCCTCGATATAATCGCAGAAAGTGCATTTCCCCCAGGCACAAGGACGCCCTTTGAGAAGTACGATCTCCCTGGCTGTTTTGTTTAAAATTCTGCTGTATCTCTCCATTATTGTTTTACCTTGCGAACTAAGCTTGAAGGCAGTACCTTAATAATCAACAGTGTCAAAGATAAAGCCAACAGCCTGTCAAAATAATCCGTAAATACCTGAGTAATAAATACAGAAGGCACCATTCCGACGCCCATTTTGCTTAAAATTTGAACGATAATGGAAGATCCGGAAGATGTCGCCAAAAAGATAAGCTGCGGTAATCGAAGAAATAATCGTTCCTGGTATTGCTACAATAAATGCAATCACAAAAAGCTTCGGAGAAAATTTATAACTTTTGTAAAATTTCTTAAAAATCACGCCTGCCATCACTGCTGTGATCAAATTCGAAGGCATAAACCAGATCGCAAAAGGATCCGTAATTTGGTTAATACCTGTAGCAATAATACCTGTTGCCATCCCATATACAGGACCTAGTAGAGCTGCGGAAAATACCGTTCCGATAGCATCTAAATAAATCGGCAGTTTTAAGACTAAGGCAATATTTGCCCCTACAATATTGATGGCAGCAGCAAGGGCTGCGATAGTAATTTTTAGCGTTTTATTATTTTTCATTTTAATTCTCCTCTGAAGCTATAATCTGTTTTAATATCGGCTCTATTTCTTCCTTTTTACAATCAAAAACCTTCTCTATAAATAAAGAGAAAAATTTCAAAGGCTTTGTTTTTTCTAAGACAAAAGAATTCTTCGGTCTTTTCCAAAAATCGAATTCATCAACGATGGACTCGCCGATGGACTCCCCTTCTGTCGTAATCGTGGTGTAAAAAGGTCTGCCTTCGCAGACAGATCTGTCATAAAAATAAGCCACAGCAAGAGGATCGTTAATCACACAGCCGATAACCTCTTCTTGTTTCCAGTGGAAATTAAAATAAAATCTTGTAATTTCTTCGATCAGACTTCCCAAGTCTTCATTCAAATCTTTCATATACTCTAAAATATTCGGAGTCAATACAATTTTTCGGGTCACATCCAGTCCGACCATATAAATAAGCTTGTCTTTTAAGCTATCTTTCTTTGAAAATGCTTCATAGACAATCTTTGCACTATGGGGATCGCACCAGTAATTGTACTCTGCAACAGGAGAACAGTTTCCATGGCTTTTAAAGGTTCCGCCCATGGATACAAATTCATCCAGCCCTTCTAAACAATCCGGATAAAGTTCTAATACCTTAGCAATATTTGTTAAAGGGCCTAAGGCAATAATGGATACCTTCTCTCCAGAAGCTGCTGCAATCTCAAGCTGATCTCGAATAAACCCTGCTCCATCTTTATAAAGCTTTGATTCTTCCCCTAATGATATTTCTGTCTCTCCAAGTCCGTCTTGTCCGTGGGTATCTCTCGCATCCACATATACTCGTTTTAAGGGTTTGTTCTCCCCGATATATACGGGAATGTCTTCTCGATTCATCTTCTTTAAAATCTTTAGAGCATTCTCAGCTCCTTTGTGGGCATCTACATTGCCGCATACCGTTGTAATTCCTAATATATCTAATTCTTTTGATTTTACAGCCAGCATTAATGCCAGTGCATCATCTATACCAGGATCACAATCAATAATAACCTTTCGTGCATTCATTCTCTAATCTCCTTTCATTTTTGAGATACTTGGTTTTTTATACTAGGAAGTTCTCGAACTAGTCCGGATAATTATCCGATTTTACAAATGCAATAAAAAGTTTATCATAAAGAAAGGCAAATATCATCATTCTTTTCTCCTCACAAAAAAACCACTCTATCCTTTCATCTCTATATATACTGAAAAGCTCCGAAACACCATAACTCTTCTATCCCTTATATAGCAAAGAAAACAGCATCTTTAAAATAAAGATGCTGTCAATGTGAAATCTTATTTAGTTTTCAAATTCTCCCTTTACAAACTCGCCTTTGAATAATACCACTCTTTCTGGAATCCTTCTTGCGATCACATGAGCCGAAGATTCACCTTTTACAAATAAAATATCCGCAGAATCTCCAATCTTAGGCCAAATTTGATTTCCTTGATCATCTAAAGGCGTAATCCCGCCAGTGGCTGCCTTTAATGTCCTCGAGATCGAATATTCATCATTAAAGTCGTGGATCTGGCAGGCAGTATTGAGCTTTTCGATAATATCGCCTGTTCCAAAAGGACTCCAATGGTCGTTAATATTATCATTAACTACATTTACTTGTACCCCCTCGTTGATATACAGCATAAAGGGAAGGGCGGGTCTTTCTAAAGGCTGTGTGGTATTAATGGAAATTCCGTATTCCTTAAACTTCCTCGCCATTTTCTGTCCTTCATGAAAACTTATGTCTCCCAGGGATAAGCCGTGGCTGATCGAAACTCTTCCCTTCATATTGTAGTTTTCAATATACTTGAAAATCCTCTCTATTTCGTAGATCCCAAGAGAACCAGGACTATGAAGATGAAAATCCAGAGGTCTGTTGTATTTTTTAGCCAGATCAAAAGAAACTTTCAATGATTTTTCAATATCCTTATCGATCTTGCCAGGATCTAAGCCGCCTAAGATTTCGATTCCTTCTTTTAATGCCTCTACTAAAAATCCTTCCTCATAAGTCTTCAGGTTTCCATGCTGGGGAAAGGCAACCATATCAAAGTCTAGTTTGTGACGATTGTTTTCTAGCACTTCTCTCACAAGATGATAATTTTTAAGACCTATAACAGGGTCTATATTTACCTGTACCTGAAGATAAGTTGCTCCGAAACCCGTAATCAAATCAATTAAAGCCTGAGCTTTTTTTGGTGTATCTTCCAAAAAGTCTTCTAGAAACTCTTCCTCTTCTTTAATCCTTTCCGCCACTGAACTCATTGGAATTACAGCTTTCCAAGGACCGCCGAAATGTCCTTTGTCTAAATGAACGTGATTGTCTTTAAGTGTCGGCAAAGCAAGATATCCTTTTGCATCCAAAGCTTTCCCTTCTGCCTTACCGCTTTTTTCGATTTTCACAATTTTTCCATCTTCTATATAAAGATCCACAAGTTCTGTTATTGTAGAAGTTATTAATCCTTGTTCTTTATAAAAGCCCTTCTCTAATTTTACATTTTTAATCCACATACTATTCACCCTTTTCAAATTCTTTATCGATCTTATTCATTTTGATAAGACCTACTGTATCCGCTAAAATCCAGCCGATAGGAATCGCTATCCATATCCCCCAGACTCCTATAACAGAAATCCCCGATAATATAAAAGCCAGCAATACTCGAGTTCCCAAAGAAATTATCGTTAATAAAAGAGAAATCTCCGGCCGCTGAATTCCTCTAAAATAACCATAGAACAAAAACAACAGCCCGATACCAATATAAAATACCCCTTCTATCCGAAGATAAAGGACTCCAATATCGATAATCTCTTTAAATTCCTGTCCGATAAAGATCATCATAAGATATTTCGCAAAAAGAAAGATCACGAAAGAAGCTATCCCGCAGTAAAGAAGAACCATTTTAACAGAAATTAATGTTCCCTTTTCTATCCGCTCTTTTTTTCCGGCGCCATAATTTTGCGAAACAAATAGGGAATAAGCATTGCCGAATTCCTGAACCGGCATATAGGCAAAGGCATCTATTTTAACCCCTGCAGCAAAGGCCGTCATCACAAGAGGACCAAAGCTGTTGACTAAACCTTGAACTAAAAGTATCCCAAAATTCATTACCGACTGTTGAAAAGAGGCTGCTAGGGAAAAATAAAGAATCTTTTTACCTGCTCCAAGATCGAAATAGAATTTTATAGGAATCCGGAGCTCCGGCTCCCATATAAAAGTATAAATCATAATCCCTATACCAGAAACGACCTGTGCTGCAACCGTTGCAATCGCTGCTCCTCCAACTCCCCAGCGGAAAACGACTATAAATAAAATATCCAGTATAATATTAAGAACTGCTGCAGCCGCCAGAAAAGATAATGGTACCACAGAATTTCCCACAGCCCGTAAAAGATATGCATAATAATTGTATAGAAAAACAAAGAATATTCCATAAAAAATAATCGAAATATATTCCCTTATTCCTTCCATAACCTCCGGCGGAATCTGAAGCAGCTGTAGAATCTCATCGGTAAAATAAATGGAAATCCCCGTCACGATCAAACTGATTATCCCGATAAAAAGAAAGGATATTTGAATACTCCCTTTCATACTCCTCTTGTCTTTTTGCCCGTAGTAAAAAGAAAACACCGCTCCACTTCCCATACAAAGACCGATCAAAATAGAGGTAATAAAAGTCATCAGCGTGAAAGCCGACCCCACTGCGGCCAGCGCATTAGGGCCTATAAACTGCCCTACTACAATACTATCTGCCACATTATAAAATATCTGCAGGAGATTCCCCAGTATCATCGGCGCCGCAAAGGCAAGAAGTGTTCCTCTTATATTTCCAGTTGTTAAATCTTTTTTCATATCATACTCCATTAAGAAAAAGAAAACTTTCAGCATATTCTTTCAGCTTAAAGTTTTCTAAGTGTACTTTTATTCTATTGTAACCTATTTTTTGATTTTCGTACTAATTGTCTTTTATTAAGACAACTTTACAAAACTACCAGATTTTTCCCTGATTTTAAAAAAGCTAAAGGCTCAATCATTTTCTTTTCTTTTTGTTCCTTTAGGAATCTTTGTCATAAGGCCTCCCTTGTTTTGAATGAAAAAAATCTATCCGATTCAAAAACCCTTGAAATAAAAAAAGACAGCTTACGCCGTCTTTTTTTAACCTGCTCTTTCTTTACAGAAACGCTAATACCACTGCGACAACGATGGCAGGCAGAAAATTTGCCACACGAATCTTTTTCCCCCACACAAGATTGAGACCTACACAGAAGATCAAAATAGAGCCAATAAAGGAAATATTAAACAAAGCAGCCTCTGTCATGACAGGTTTTATAGAACGGGCTAAAAGAGTCATTCCTCCCTCAAAAAAAGCTACTGGAATTGCAGAAAAGATACATCCCTTTCCTAAAGAACAAGTCATCACCATAATAATAATAAAATCGAGGACCGCTTTTGTGGCAAGTATAGAATAGTCACCCAGTATCCCGTCTTGAATCGATCCTACAATAGCCATCGCTCCGATACAGACTGTAAGAGAAGCTGTAACAAAAGCTTCGATAAAACTGCTGTCCTCCCCGTTTCCTGTTTTGAATTTTAGCCATTCTCCGAAACGTTCAAACAATCCTTCTATATTTATCAGCTCGCCGATAAACGCTCCCAGTACAATACTGATTACCACAACCATGGATTTCCCGCTTGTAATAAAATTGCCTTCTATCTGCAGCATTCCTTCCATAGCTCCTGCGGTTCCTATAAAAAGAACACTGATTCCGCAGGCTTTCCCAAGAGTCGTTTGAATATCCTTCGAAATATATTTTCCGAACACTCCTCCTGCAACCCCTCCCAATACTATAGCTATCGTATTGATTATCGTTCCTAGTCCTATCATCATTTCCACCCTCTTATTTAGATATACTGCTCGTCCTTTTTCTCAGTATCTTAGATTTAAGCATCACACTCAAAATCAAGTCTTATCAGTATATCATAATAAGAAAAACAGCTCTATCAAAAAGCTGTTGTATAAAGGGCTGCTAAATAAATCAAAATAAAACACTCTTAATCTTCTTTCCTATCCCTAAGCATTCCTGTCTTGTCTTCATCTATACTTTTAAAATGATACTTCTTATAAAATTCATCTGCTGGCTTATTTGCAATCAGCATAATATAGCTGTCTGTAGAAGTGTTGTTGTCAAACCATTCGTCGATTCGAGCCATAATCTCTTTGCCGATTCCCTGACACTGATAAGCTTCATCTACCATAATATCCGTCGCAGCAAATGTAATTCCTCCATCTCCTACAATTCTCCCCATTCCTATGAATTGTTCTTTTTCATAAACACTCACTAGAAAAAGAGAGTTTCTCAGTGCAGTTTCAATATTCTTTAATGATTTTGTTCCTCCGATTTTAGATCGAAGCCTCAAAGAGTTATATTCGAAAGCAGAGGGTATTTTACCAGAATATTCCATATCTCAACCTTCCTTTTTTAAAATAGACTTTTCCCCTCGTTTATAAAACAGTTTTTTTCCTATCTACATAAAAAAACCGCCTTCAAAAAGACGGCTTTGCCCTATAAAGAATTGAAATAATCTACTCCTGCTTGGCATACTCCAGCATCTTCCTCTCCGCTTCCGCCGCTGACTCCTACTGCACCAATGATCTTATCACCTGACTTCAGTGGAATTCCTCCTGCGAAGGGCACTACTCTTCCATCTTGAAAGTTTTGAAGTCCATAAAATTCGCCGCCTGGCTGAATTAAAAGATTTAATTCAGCAGTTGACATTTTTAATGCCACCGCTGTCCAGGCCTTATTTTCGGCAAGTTTTGTTGAAACTAATAACGCCTCATCCATACGGTTAAAAGCTAACAGTTCGCCGTGTTTATTGACCACAGCAAAAACCATATCCAGTCCTTTTTTCTTTGCATCTTCATAACAAGCATCCACAATTTTTTTCGCAAGATCCATATTCATTTCCATCTGACTAATCCTTTCATATTTACAAGTCTTCATGCAGAAAAATGATCTGTATGTCTAGTTTAACCAATTGTTTGTTAAACTTTTATCTTCTAGGATTAATTATAACACTATTTTTTCCTTAACGCTATAATTTGATAATTGATTTACCCAAAACCTTTTTTTGAAATTTTCCACAAAAAAACTGCCTCTATATAGAGACAGTTTTTTGATCTTTTATTATACGATTGGCGGAGTTCCTTCAGCGTTTCCAACGATTGCATCGATTTGTACTAATGCATCTTTAGGAAGATTTGCTACTCCAACAATTCTTCTTGCAGGTGTTCCCTCTGCGAAGAATTCTTTATAAGCTTCTTCTAAAGCATCGATATCGCCGATGTTTTTAAGATAAACATTTACTTTTACAACGTCTTCCATAACATGGTCTACGTTTTCAATGATTTCTTTAATATTTTGCAAACATTGTGCAGCCTGTTCCTTCACGCCGCCAGATACAACTTCTCCAGTTGAAGCGTCAACTGGAAGCTGTGCAGAAATATGGTTGTAGTGAGAGAATGCTACTGATTGTGTAGAAACTGGGCATTTAGGAGCTTTATCAGTGTTATTCGCTTCTAAGATAAGTCCATGTCTGTCTTCAATAGCTTGTGGAGGAGTACCGTCTCCGTAAGAAACAACCGCTTCCATAGAAACTAATGCTTGCAAAGGTAATGCTTTTGCTTCTACAACAGTTCTTGCAGGGAAATATCCTACGGCTCTAGCAATTGCAGAATCCGGGAAGAATGTTGTATAAACTTCATTTACAGCATCTATGTCATTTAAGTCTTTAAGGAATACTGTAATTTTTACAATATCATCCAAAGGAACATCAACGCTCTCAAGGATTGCTTTAATATTTTTTAAACATTGTGCAGCTTGTGCTTTTACATCATCAGAAAGGATTCTTCCTGTCTTAGGACATACTGGCAATTGAGTTGTCACATTTGTATAATGTGAGAAGGCAACAACTTGAGTCGCAAGAGGGAATGATGGTGCATTGTCTGTATGGTTTACAAGTTTTATTAAATCTCCAGCTTGAGGTTCGTTAGGAATGGTACCTTCTCCACAAGAAATTTGTGCATCTACTTGTACCATTGCATCCATTGGAAGTGCATCTACCGCTACTGTAGTTAAAGTAGGAACGTAGATTGGGAAGTAGGATTTATAAACTTCGTTAACAGCATTGATATCTTCGATATCTGTAACAAAAATTGAAATTCTGATTACATCGCTCATTACATGATCGATACTTTCAACGATAGCTTTAATATTTTTAAAACACTGTTCTGCTTGTTCCTTCACTCCCCCCTCAACTAATTTGCCTGTTTTTGGATCGATTGGCAATTGTGCTGAAAAGTTGTTGTAGTGTGAGAATGCAACTGTTTGTGAACTTGAATCAAATTGTGGTGCATTTTCCGTATTTCTTCCTAAAACTGCGTTATTTCCGCCCATAATAATATTCTCCTTTAAAATTGTTTTATTGGTGTGATTTGAGGTCTTACTTAAAAAATAAATAGATTTTTAGACAAAAGATAAATAAGAAATATGTACGACTGTCGAAGACTATTTCCGGCAAAATGTAAAATCCTTTTCCTAAAATCATACCTTTTTTCTTATAAAAGCTCAAAACAGTATCTTTTCAAACAGATACCTTAAATACCATTATAGCAAGGTTTCTGCGTTTTGACTATAAGTCTTTGTATTATTTCCCGTTATTTTCCCCGTTTTGAAGTCTTTCATTCTATTTTGAAAACCCTTTTCTTTCAAAAAACAATCTTCTAGACGCTGTCTTAGGCCTTTCAGCACAATCATCCTAACTCATCTCTTCCTCAATCCCCACTAGTTCTCTGCGTACTTCCTCTAACTTTCTTATGCCCTCTCGGACTTGCGCAAGGGCTATATTAATTTTAGATTGTACCATCCAGTCTACAAATACATTATCAAAGAAAAAGTCTGCAAAACTGATAAAATCATCGATTTCCAAATCTACTCCAATTACTTCATCCACGTCTGTTAATTCTTTTCTAAGATTCTTCATAGAGTCTCTTGCATTCGATAGTGCTGTTTCAGCATGATCCATCTTACCTCGTTTGAACATTGTAGTGACAAAACCGCCGCCGGCCATATCAAAAAAGCCCCAGTTTTTAGCACTTTTTAAATCCCTTTCTGCTATCGTTAGATATTCTAGAGTCTTCTCTGCCGCTAGAATTGCTTCTTGAATTTCTTTCTTTATATTCTTTTCCATGCTCTCGTTCTCCCTCTTTTCTGAATTTATTGCCGAAACTCATTTCCGCCAGCACTTTCTGCCCTTATGGAAATACAGCCTTAGAATATTCATTCTAAGGCTGTCCCTTTTCTATTCTTCTATTCTTTCCTCTTCATCCATATCTTCTAGTCCTCTTTCCCCAAAGTTGAAATTTGCAACAGCAGGACCGAACTTTTTAAGAGCTTCTGGAGCATCTTCTTTGTCGAAATGGACTTCTATAAAGGCTCCATGGGATGCCTTCTCGACCTCTTCTAATGCCTTCTCCAATTCTCCTTGGGTGCGGACATCGAATGTCAGCATCTTATTATCTTGAATAAGATGATCCGGCAGTTTATGATAATTCCACATCGGAATGTCATTATAGGCTTTATTCATTCCCAAAATATATCTTTCGATCGTATAGCCATCATTATTGATTAAGAAAATAATAGGATTCAGGCCGTTATACAGAATTCTCGATAATTCTTGGGCTGTTACTTGAAAAGAACCGTCTCCTATGAAGAGAATCTGCCTTCTGTCTGGATTTGCTAAAAGGCTTCCATAAAGAGCAGGCAGTGTATAACCGATAGCTCCCCAGATCAAGGAAGCTATATATTTCGCTCCCTTTGGCATAACTAGTCCTCCTGCGGCTTGGCTTGCAGTACCTGTCTCTGCATATATCAGATCCTCTTCTTCTAGAAACCCTTGAATCCGCTTCCAAAAATCTTCATGATTTATGTTCTTCTCTGGTTCGAACTCAAATTTATGTTCTTGTTTCGAATTTAGATTCTTTTTATCAGCACTTTCTTCTGCCTGTTCAAGGACTTTTCGAAGCAGATCTTTAATATCCACTCCTTCGTAAACTTTATCGCCGATAAAGGTGTGGTCTTTATCCATCCAAACCAAGTATTCTTGCGGCAGATTATCTGTATAGGTTCCAGAGTTCCACTCGATAAATCGAGGTGTTACGGAAAGGACAAAATCCGCCTCTTCGACTTTCTCTTTTACATTTTCTTTTGTATCTTTTCCTTTATAGGTTCCGATAAACAGAGGATGATTTTCATCTAACACAGCTTTTCCCGTTGTCATTTGAGCAAATGGTGTTTGGGTCTTTTCTACAAATTCTATCATTTCCTCTGCAACTTCAAAACGATCCACATCCATATCCACTAGAACTACTGGATTCTCGGCTTTTTGGTAAAGATCAAGTATCGCCTTTGCTGTTTCCTCAAGGCTCTTTTCATCGCTGGCGTGAGATCCCGGCAAAAGAGGTTCATTTTTCACATCGATACAATAGTAGGAAAGATTCGAAGGGATTTTTATATTAACCGGTCTTTTGTAACGAAGTGCTGCTCTTAAAGCTCGATCGATCTCTTCTTCTGCATTCTGCTGGGTAATCGTTGTCTGAACAGCTGTAAACTCTTCATAAGTCTTTGTGATATTCGAAAAATCTCCATCTCCCAAGCTGTGATGCACTTTGAAATTGTGTCTTTTTACATAAAGAGGAGGTGCTCCTGTAATTACAATAACAGGGACGTGTTCTGCTGCAGAACCTGCAACCCCTGCAATAGCTCCTAAATCTCCTACACCGTAGGTTACACAAAGAGCCGCTATCCCGTGTTCTCTTCCATAGCCGTCTGCAGCATAGGCCGCATTTAATTCGTTGGAGGCTCCGGAAAATTCTATTCCTTCCGCTTTATTAATCTGCTCTAAAAACTGAAGGTTAAAATCACCCGGCAGTCCTATAATATGTTTTATTCCTAATTCTTTTAATCTATTAATCAAATAGTCGCCTATCGTAATTTTCATAATCCTCTCCTTCTATATATTTATTTACGAAAAGTAAAAGTTTTATCCACCTGTAATAATTTTCTACCCAATTCAGGAGCCTTTATCACGAATCTCCTTTAGTCTATATCATTCTTGGAGGTGAAAATTGGAAACAGCTTACAATTATCCGTTTTTTTAATAAATAAAAAAACGCTCTTTCTAATAAAAGCGTTTTTTATTATTTTTACTGATTTCATTTAGTTTCTAGGATAAAATCGGAGATAGACTGACCCGCTGATATCTGCTGTTCTTTTGAAGAAATCTCTGCCTTCCCGTCTCCAGACTGAGGTCCATAATTGCCAAAGCCTGCATGATTTGCTCCTTTTAAAACAATTTCTGTAAAATCTTCAGGAAGATTTTCTTTGTTTTTCTCATAGGCCTCGAGGTTTAATATTTGATCCCGATCTCCATAGATACTTAGAACCTCAAGTTCCTCAGTGGAAATATCCGAAGCAGAGTAAGAAGCCAGAAGTATTACCCCCTCCAATTTCTCGCTGTTTTTAGAAGCATAGTCTGCAGCCATACTTCCTCCTAAGGAATGTCCTCCGATATACCATTCTTCTATATTCGGATATTCTGCTATTATTTCTTCTGCTTTGTTAATGTCAAATACCGCTAAGTGAAAAGGCATCTTTGGAACGGCACAAAGAATTCCTTCCTTTGCAATTTCAGTCATTAAGGGTCCGTACCCTTTATATTCTACCTTTCCTCCTGGGTAAAAGATCAAAGCTTTCTTTGCATTTCCCGGATCAGCAATCAGCATGTCATCTTCTGCGGAAACTTGAACCCCTTCCCTGCTGCTTTCTGTTATACTTTCCTCTGCCGCTGAATAATAGTCAGAAACATAAAGAAAAAATAATCCTGTTAGAATTATAAGGGCTATGAACATACCTGCTATCATTTTATATTTTATGTCGATCTTTTTTTGATTAAACATATTTATCCTCTTCTAGTTCATTGTAATATATTTATTATATCATGGATAAACCAGTCTCCCCTCTGCAAAAAGTCCTGTATCCCTATTATAGCTTTAGAATATCCCCCATAATTACCACATAAAAATCCACCCTGAGAAAGGGGTGGATTTTAGTGAAGGATGTGAAGGATATTTATTAAATTATTATTTTGTTTTTTCTCATTGTTGTTTAGTTTGCTGTCTTTTTGATTTTCTGTCGTTGGCGTATCTTTTTTATTGCCTTTGTTAAGATTCTTTTTGTTTAGGTTTTTCTTTTCTGTTTTGTTAAGAGTGTTGGACTTTTTTTCATCCTTCTTATTGTCTTTGTCTGCCGGCTTTTCTGTTTTCTTATTATCCTTTGTTTTAAACTTCGTATCTTTCTTAGGATTTGCCTTCTGTTCCACTTTCGTTCCTGCGTTGGGTTTGTTTGCATTCTGTTTTTTGTCTTTTGTACCGCATCCAGCAAGAAACCCTACTGATAATAATCCTGCAAGTGCTACTGCCATAACTTTTTTTGTATTCATTTGTGTTTCTCCTTTTTCTATTGTTATTTTATGTTTTAAGTATAGTCCTCAAAACCATTAAAACACCCTATAGAAAATCTGAAGAATTATGAAGATTTTATTTTTGTTTATATGGCAGACTTATTTTTACGGTAAAAGATTCCCCTTTGCTCCAAGCAAAGGTCCCGTTATGCATTTTCATGATCTTTTCGCAGGTTTTTAGCCCAATTTCAGTGCTATCCATAGACTCTTTTTCTCCAATCTGGTTTTCAAAATCCAGATGAAGATTCTCTCCTTCAATCCTGCACTTTACTCTTATACTTTCTTTCGAATCTGCATATTTTATAATATTAGAGCTCAGATTATTAAAGACACGAAGAATCAGATCTACATCCAGCTCCAAGCTTCCAAGGATTGGTTCTGCTTCCCGTACAATTTTGAACCCCTTCATTTCTAAATCAAAAAGAAATTCTTCTATAAACTGTATCCAAAACTTCGCACCATTTACCCGAGTTAAAGACAAGCTCTCCGAGTCCTTCTGAGATACTAAGAAATATGCAAAAAGCTGATCCGAAAGGGTTTTTATATGTTCTGCTTTTTGACTGGCAAATTGCAGATACTGCCCTGCTGTTCCGTATAGTCCGAGTCAAGCTTTAACAGCTCCAAATATCCTATTAAAGCAGTCAGAGGCGTTCTTAAATCATGAGACATCGCTGTTACCAGCCCTCGGTTTGCCTCATGGGCCGCCTCCTCTGTTTCCTGGCGCTCTAGTAAGGCGCAGCGCATCCTTTCAACTTCTTTTGCAAGAGAAGCAAGTTCATCCTTTCCTTTTATCGTAATCGGATAAGTCAAGTCTCCTCCGCCTAAAATTTTCAGTTCCGATTCGATTTTTGTTATATATTTCAGCTTTCGGCGAATAGAATAAAGAACAATCCCCAGAAAAGCTAAAAAGCTGATCCCTGCTGATACAGTATCCGCCGCCCGATAATAACTTTCATAAGTTGTGAAAGAGATCATCTGTGCTATCCCATCTTTAAAATAAACAGGATAGGCCGGATCCGTTTTATCAAGATTAGCATCCGGTTCTGCCAGCATTTGAACCTCCAACTGATCTACATCAGCCAAAGCTAAATCATTTTCATTTATATAGTTCTGAAGGCTTCTTACTGTCTTGTTCTCTTGATTTATAATAGAAGACCAGTTGAACAATTCTTTATCGAGTATTGTATAGGAGACTTGCCTTAAACCAAAAAAGAGCAGCGTGCCGATACAGATTCCTACAACGATCAAAAGCATTAATTCTCCAGCGAGACGATTTTGACGGCTATTCAATTCGATACCCCTTCCCCCAGACATTCAAAAGAATTTTCGGGTTTTTCGGATCTTCTTCAATTTTCCTTCGCAAATTCCGTATGTGGACCATCACATTGTTGTTGGAACTGTAATAATAAGGTTCATCCCATACATATTCATAAACATATTGAATCGAAAATAAGCGTCCTTTGTTCTTAGCAAAAAGAAGCAGTATTCTGTATTCAAGATCCGTAAATTGTATCTCTTCTCCCTCTTTCCATACTTCGTTTGAAATAGGGTTGATCTCAAGATTTTTTATCTTAATCACTTCCTGCTCTTCAATAGAATCTTTTCCTCGATACACATGATATCGCCGGATCATGGCCTTCACTTGAGCAACCAGTTCAGCGTAAGAGAAAGGCTTCGATAGATAGGCATCTCCTCCTGCTCCAAGACCCAAAGTTTTATCGGAATCCTGTGATTTTGCAGACAAAAAGAGAATCGGAACGGTTAAGCTTTTTCTAAGCTCCACACAAACCGAGATTCCGTCTTGATAAGGCATCATCATGTCCAAAATGATCAGATCAAAGGATTCATTCGCCTTCTCCACTGCATCTTTTCCATTGACAGCTTCTACAACCTCAAACCCGTCATTTTCTAAAAGGGTACGGACAATGTGTCGGATATCGGCATCATCGTCTGCAAATAATATCTTGATTGGATTATGTTTTTCCAAATTGCACCTCCTGCTTATATCTTATTAAATATAAACAAAAGTTCATGTAGTTTTCATGGAGAAAAAATATTTTTTATTAAAATGATTTATAAAGTATAGGCACCAGTATAAACGCTAAGATCTGATCTCTAGAAAGTAGATTTTGAAATATTGTATTTATTTGCTAAAAATCTATACCCATAACCTTCTTCATTTTCTCTAATAATTTTCAATTTTTCTATTAAACTAATTTTTATCATGTAAAAACCCCCTTAATCCGTGTCCGGATTTTGGGGGTCACTATAATAGTCAAAGTTCACATCATCACCTCCTCCCTTAAAATTTGCAAAGAAAAAGACGATAGTTTTTCTCTATCGCCTTTGGTAACCATTTTTATGAAATTTTTTAAAGTTAAAAAATATAATTTATAATACTATCTTCTTCCATTTTCTGATTTTAGTTCTGAAAGTTCCAAAAGGTGCAACAGTATTTACATGAATAAACTTATACACTTCCCAAGTCGCTGTTTTAGTCGCTTCATCAGCCCACTTTCTCATGTGCGGTTCAAATAATTCTTCCTCACTCAACGAATCAATCATTGCATAAATAGAATTAATATTTTCATTTAATTTTGCTTTCAACTCTTGCAGAGATAAATGAGCGTAGGTATCCGTGAACCACTGATATAATGCACCAAGTTGATTCCATTTAAATTCATCCGATGGTGTTTTTACTTGAAGCCCATTTCTTTCATCTTCATCCCATTTAAGAACCAAGCTTGTCCAGCCAACCTGATAAGCAAGGTTTTCTGCTGGAGTTCTATCAACTTCATCCGCTCTCTTATCTTTTAAATTTTCTGGAATATTATCAAATTCTGAAATATATTTCTCAAATGTTTTCTCTATTTCAGCTTTTAGTTCTTCTTTATTTTTGTATGTTCGCAAAAAATCACCTTCTTTCTGATTTATCAATCCTTTGATTTAAACTGACCTTATTTTTCTATTTATACCTTCTAAGAACGCTATAACAGCTGCTCCCACCATAGGTATTCCGTAAGGACTAACTAAAAATCCAATAATCAATGCTTCTATACCAATGTAATTTCTTTTTGTAAAAAAAGATGCTATGGCTCCAAATATACAAAACATCATCAGCAAATATAGCAATCCAGTTCCTATGCCAAGCAAGAATGTAAGAAAGGCATTGAGGATACTTAACATTAAGCTAATTGGAAAGAAGATTATTTTTAATATCCACCTCATAAATATCCTCCATTTCTACTAAATCATTTTAAAATGCCTTAAAGCATCCATAATGGCTTCCTCTTTTTCCGGTGTGCATTGTGGAATAACCTGTTTATCTTTTTTCGATTTATTATAATGCTCCCTCAGTACAATTCCACATTTCTTTTTAATCTGTGCAATATAGAGTGTAGAAACCTTTAGCCCAAATTTTTCTAATACATACTCCTTGATTTGAGCATATGTTGCTTTACTTTCAGCACTTGTCAAATCCATCTCATTGAGCTCAATTTCAACCTCTAATTGAGCTCAATTTCAACCTCTATATGATTATTGACATCGAGTTTGGACAATAATGCTACCGCCTCAACATGGCTTGAGTGGTCAGTATGGATAAAATTTAATATTTCTAAAAACCCTCGTATGTGGGAATATATCCACTTTTTATTAATACTTCATATACACTGGATAACGTTTTAATATTTTCTTAATCAATTAATACATAGAAACCAATTTCTATCGATAGATTTTATATTTAGAAACACTTTTCCCAATATATTTTGAAAATCTATTGGTTCCATTCTACAACTTCTACCAATTTTGACTAAAAATTCAAGCTATTTAGTTACAGAATCTTATTGTGTACTAGTTAGGTTTTTCTTGTATTTCTATAAAAATCAAACTATAATCCAAAGCTTTTTGGCGTTATATCAATGCCTAACATTTTTGCAAATTGTATTTCAAACCTAACAAAATTATAAGATACAGATGTAAGGATATTTTCTGAGTTTAAATAACCTTCTTCAATGGGGTTTTCTATACATTCATCCCAATCTTTCATTTCAGTTAAATCTGACTCCAAAAATCCTTCTTCTAAGAGTTCTACTTTGTTTACACCTGCCATAAATGGCTTACCCTTAAGAATTCCTGCCTTAAGTAACAAAATTGGAGCAATTGATATAGCACCAATTATTTTCCCATTAAATTTTTTTATAAATTCTATTATTTCTTGATCTTCTACAGCAGCTTCTATATCTGCTGCACCTGGGAGTAATAAACTATCAAATTCACCAATATCTATATCATAAATAGATTTATCAGGCAATATTTTTAGGTCTTATTCACTTATTACAACTTCAGTATCCTTTGCAAATATAATAATTTTTCTATTATTAAGTGCTAAAATTTCAAGCGCAACGCTTATTTCAAAGTTACAAAAAGAATCATAAATTAGTACAGCAGTTTTACTCATTTTTCCTCCAATTATCTTATAAAATTTTCTTGCATTAGTAGTATTTTCAAATCATTCTTTATTAACAAATAAATCATTTAGCAATGGGCTTGAGTGGTAAGTATGGATAAAATTATATTTTCCAAAATCTTCGTAAGTTGAAATATATTTATTCTCAATTATTTCTAAATTCTTCTAACATTTTATTGAGAACTAATGCATTTTCATATTCTTCAACAAATGCCCCCTCTTTGTACTGAGGAAAATCCGGAATATTTGGCATGTGTACATTTTTTAAATATTCTTTTCTTTTATACCAACTATTCCTAACAAATTCTTTAAATTCCATACGCTCTTCTTCCGATTCAAATAATAGTACTACTTCAAAGAATTCCTGTCTAGAGAACTCATCACTAAAGGATTCTTGATAAAAGAAAAACTGATTTAATTTGTAAAAAAAAGTTCCTTTCGTAAAATACCTATATGAAAAATCCCAACAAAAGCTATTGTTTTTGTCTAATGTAATTCCATCTATTTCTGGGCAAGGCGTGAAGTACCTACCTCCATCTAAAGAAACCCCTCCTAATTCTTTCAATAATGTCTGATGATATTTAAATTTTATATCATACCAATGTGGTCTTGAATCTGTTTGAGAAAAAAGATAATATTCATACCCATCTCTTTCATCTCTAGCACTCTTATATTCAATAGTGAACTCTGGAAAATACTTGTAGTACTTTTGCATTTCACCATATGGACCATCATTCCAATTTTCATAATCCTCAAGATAAATCTCAAATCTTTCTAAAACTGTTTGAGTTAATCCAAATCGTTTTTTCCACAAATATTCAACTTTATCTAAATCTGCTGATCTATCTATAGGTGTGTTAGTATCTTGAATTCTCGTGTAAATATAATTCGCCCTAATTCCCTGAAAGTTATCTGTCAAATAATATGGTGTGTTATTGTCATTCAATATCACTATTACATCAATTGTTTTACCCAATATTTGATATCTTTTTACATATACCGTTGGTCTTAAACCACCCGCAAATTTTTTGTCTTTTAGAAAATCAACTATGTTTTGAGTGTTTTTTCTTCCATCGTCTTGACTTACATCTCTAACATTATAATTATCCTCTTCGTTGACACCTATTATTATAAAAGCATCTCTACTATCTAAATTATTAGACATGCAAATAATATCATGAAGTAAGTCTTGCTTTCCTTTTTTATCAGATTTATACCATTCTTTCTTAAAATCCCAGTGCCCACCTTCCTGCCTAAGATTTATCAATTCCAATATTTCTTCTAGTTCAACCATATACCTCCTCCACTAATATTTATTATTTATATTATACCATTACTAGACAAAGCAAAAACAGCCCTATATATAGAGCTGCCTATTTTTCTATTTCAACCTTAAGTCCAGATTTAAATACTACTTTTAAATTTTCTTCATAAATTACTATCTTATCTATAAGTTTCCTTACCAATTCTTCATCATAGCTTTCTATTTCTAATTCCTGATTTTCTAAAAACTCTTCTAATTCCATTAGTCTGCTTTGTTCATTTTTCTCTTCTGCCACAGTTAGTAGTATCGTTTCCTTTTCATTCCTTAACTCTTCCACTCTGTCTGCAAGTTCTGTGTAGTCTTTCTTGGCATTAGCAACTTTTAAAAGTTCTTCTTGAACCGCCAGCATTTCTTTGTCTATTACTTCTATTCTACTAATTCCATCACCTGTGATGGCTTTTTCAATATTCTCTTTTATTATTTCTTTTAATTCACTGCTCTCAGAAATAAGCTGATTGATTGCTCCTACGACTGCCTCTTGTAGCTCAGTCTCTTTTATGGTTCTTGCTTCACATGCTTCTAGTCCATGGGTTACTCTTGTGCAACACCTCCAAACGGTGTACTTTTTTCCTCTGTTATTCCAAGCAATTCTCCTGTAAATATCCCCGCATTTAGAGCAGTAGACAATACTTGAAAGGGCGTATTTGCTGGAATAAATTCTTCTCTTTCCTTTGCCACTTACCATATTAGCTCGTCTGTACATTTCTTCTCCGACTCGCATGAAGATTTCTTTTGGTATGATGGCTTCGTGGCTATTTTCTACATAATATTGAGGTGCAATCCCATCATTTTTTACTCTTTTCTTATTTAGAAAATCCACTGTATAAGTCTTTTGTAAGAGGGCATCTCCCATATATTTCTCATTGGTTAAGATTTGATTGAGGTTTGATACATGCCATTTCTTATTTCCCGCCCCATTTACTATCTTGTCTTTCTCTAATCCTACTTTTATATCTCGTAGGCTTGCTCCTTCCAAGTATTCTCTGTAGATCCTTTTTATAATTTTTGCTTCTTCAGGAACGATGACAAGTTTTCCCTCTTCGTCTTTTGTGTAGCCTAAGAACCTATTATGATTTACTTGGACTTGCCCTTGTTGAAATCTATATTGAAAGCCTAACCTCACATTTTGCGATAAGGACTGGCTTTCCTGTTGTGCAAGGGATGCCATAATAGTAAGGAGAACTTCTCCTTTGGCATCCATGGTGTTGATGTTTTCTTTTTCAAAGTAGACTGGGATGTTGTTTTCTTTAAGTTTTCGAATATATTTTAAGCAGTCTAGTGTATTTCTGGCAAACCTCGATATGGACTTTGTGATTATATAGTCGATATTTCCTTCCATGGCTTCTTCAATCATTTTGTTAAAGCCGTCTCTTTTCTTGGTATAAGTTCCACTAACTCCTTCATCAGAAAATACTCCCGCAAATTCCCAATCTAAGTTTTTCTTAATATAATTTGTGTAATGGTCTACTTGAGCGTCATAAGAAGTTGCCTGTTCATCGCTATCTGTTGATACCCTCGCATAGGCTGCCACTCTTAGTTTTTTCTTTCCTAATTCCTTGATGGAATTTCCTTTTTTCTTTTTAGCTGGTATGACTATGACCTTGCTATTCATCATCTATCACCTCGATTAACCTATACTTATAGCTCGCTCGTTCAAAGGAATCTAGAGGCAAACTCTCTTCCTCCTTATATCTAAACTTACAAGGAATTTTAATAATCTCTTCTTCCTTTTCCCAAACTCGTCCCATGGCCACTGCCCTTTCCTTTAACATTTGACCTGCCTTTTCAAAGCTTTCTTCATCTATTATCTTGGGGTAGATCTCATTTCCTAAATATTTTTTATTGGTAAGGATTCTTTTTACACTTGAGCTGTTTTTCTTTAGTCCAGCAAGGTCTGCTGACTTTATAAGGGCGTTGCCAGCAAGATAGTTTTTAAAGATTTTTCTTATATTCTCAGCTTCTTTTTCCTGAACTTCTAATCTTCCATCTCTTATGGTATTGCCATAACATAGTCTAGACATCTTCTTTCACTTCCTTTTTTTCCGATACTTTGATGTGGCGATGGATAAGACTTCCTAAAAAAATCGGATAGCTTTTTATCCGATTTCTTTTGGGAAGTACACAAGGGGTAGGAAATTTATTTCCGTAGGGGAGTGTAGCTCCCCTGTATCAGCGAACGCTGATATGCTCTCTGCAAGAGCCTTCGGAGAACGCACACACCCTTTAGGGTGTATAAGTGCGCCCTTGTAAACAAGGGACTATTCCTCTATGTCCGTTACTTCCTCCTGTGTTTCTATATTTTTGTTTTCGTTTTCTTCTCGCTTAGCTATGATTTTCTTGATTTTTTGTCGAATTTCTTCTTTGTGATTTAGAGAACTGATGAGCTGATAAAATTCATCTTTGGTTAATTCTTTGCTCTCGGTAAAGATACTTTCAAATACACCGCCTTTTTTATAAAGCCGTCTATCTCTCTTTTTTCGTGCTTTCTCTTTCTGCTGACTGATGAGTTTTTTTCTTTTGTTTTGTAACTGCTTGATTTCTTCTTCTGCCATTAAAATTTTTTCTTCTATGTTTTTCATTTTTCTTGTCCTTTCTTTCTAATTTTAAGCAATAAAAAAACAGTAAACCGATTTGATTTGCTGTTCCTGTGTTAGATTTTATGAAATTCTTAGTTATGTGAGCTGAAATTTTATCATTCTAACTGTTACTTAATCTATTTAAAGCTTCAATTTCACTTTCAACAAAAAATATATCATTCCCTTGATTACATTCATAAATAAAGGCATTTAGGGCATTACTCTCATGATTCGAAAAATCGCCTATAATTGCTAATTTCATTTTATAGTTTATTAGTTTTTGCAAAATATTTCCTGCGATTTTATTGCTGAGATGAAAGAACTCTTCTGTAAGATTATCTTTACTAATGATAAATTTATTTTCTCCTGTTTCATAAGCGATTGTCATAAACAAATCTAAAAATGACTGTTCATCTGATATTACAATCGACTCATCTTCAATTCGTACAACTTTGGTTTTATCTTTTGATTCCAATACTTTATGTTTCACTTAATTCTCTCGAAATTATTTTTTGCTATTCTAAATCCCAAATCATCGATTCTAAAATCCGGAAAGCTCTTTCTCCTTGAAGTGGCTCCACAAGCTCTCTTTTCGCTTGCAAAGCTCCCACCTCTAAAAATGCGATAGTTTCCATATCGTTCTTCATCATAGAAATCAAAACACCATTCCCAAACATTTCCAATCATATCAAAAAGCCCAAAACTATTTTCTTTTTTTGTCTTTACTTCATGCAATCTTCCATCAGAATTGTCTTCAAACCAAGCGATATCCTCAATATTATTGTATCGATATCCTTCACTATTTCCTCTACAAGCATATTGCCATTCTGCATCTTTTGGTAATCTAATCCCATTTTTTGAATCATCTACTGCAATTTCTTCTGAAACAGAATTGAATGTATAGCACTTTTCTAATGAAAGTTTTTCGGAAAGCAAGTTACAAAATTGAATTGCATCCATCCAACTGATATTTACAACCGGAAAATGTTTTGTTTGAATATCATAGTCAATATCCATAACATAATGATACAATTCATTTGTGACAGGTGTTTTTAACAATAAAAATGATTGAATCATCACTAATTCTTCTTTCACAATTTTTTCCTTTTTTGTTCCGGGAATAGACATTTTGTAATCTGAACTCATCCACTTGATTGGATCAACAAAATCTCTAATGAGCTCCTGACCTTCCGGAACGAAAACCATATTTTCTTTTAAATATCTCATCAAGTCCATTTTTCACACCTGTAAATTTAATTTTATTTATCTATTTTGATTAATATTATACCATTTTCAATGGCTTTTTCCCACTGTCAGATTTCCTACTTACCCTCAAGCATTCATCAGAACATTCGGAAAAGTTGGATACAAAAATTATCTTTTTCTTTTATTATTTCTGTTCTGATTGCACTACCTTTAACAGTTTATCTTGAAATGTTTCTTTGCTGTTTTTATCAAAATATATTTCTGTAACAAAGGTCTTTCCATTTATCTTCTTTGTAAGAATGCCATCAGGCTTTTGATGTTGTTCTTTCTGTATTTCTTTAATATCTGTTTTCTCGTTTTCTGCCATATAGTTCCTCCTTTCGACTTGCACAAAAAAAGATTTCCTGTGATTATGAAACCTCTTTTGTTTGTTTGATATTTAGTTTTAAGTTACTCTTTGTAGTTTCTTTTTTGCTCTGTATTCTCTTGCTTTTAATTTCTCATACTCTCGGCACTTTTCAAGATTTTTCTCTCTGTATGCTTTTGAATACTCTCTATGATAGGCTCGTGATTTTTCTTTCTTTGCTTCTTCTATTTCTTCCCTCACCTGTATCATTTCTTGTTCTGTCGGATCTATCTCTTTTGTGAGTTCATTTTCAAATCTGCCGATATAGTTAAAATAAACTTCAATACGCTGAACGGCATATTTTGCTCTTTTGACATCTCGCTCATGCACAACAATTTTATTGATACATTCATTGATGGCGATAGGGGTAAGTTCTTCAAAGTCTGAATAGCTTTCTGCAAGTTTGATAAAGTTCTTTGCTCTTTGGTTTGCATTTTCAAATTCGGATAAGCGTTCCTCTATTTTCTCTTTTTCCGCTTTTAAGCTGTAATATTCTTCTGCATATTTTCTTGATAATAATTCATAGCGATTTGTTTCAATATTTCCCAGTGCATTATCTTCATAGAGTTTATTCACCACTCTTTCTATCTGTTCCATTCTGTCTGTAATTTGTGGAATACGCTTTATCTGTTTCTTGATTTCTTCGGTCTGTTCTCTTGCAAGACTGCTTTTTATCAAGGCTTCAAACTCTTCTTTACTTTCTAATAAAAATTTAGCTATCTTTCGCAAAACCTCTGTGATATTTTCCATAACATCATCAACATCAATACGATGTGGAGAATGGCATTTCGGGTGTTTAGCTTTGCCTTTGGCGTAATCACTGCAATAGGTTACATGCTGTACTTTTCCGTTTTTGTGTATGGTGCGTATGTGCATTTTTGTACCGCAATCTTTGCAATACATCAGTCCCGATAATGCGTGAATTTCTCCGTCTCCGTTCGGTCTTTTTACAGGTGCGTTTTTTAATATCCGCTGTACATTTTCATAGGTGCTTCTATCTATGATTGGCTCGTGAACATTGGGGGTGATTTGCCACTTATCTTTATCGACATAGTAGTTTCGCTTATCTCGGTAATGTTTTTCGGTCTTGAAGTTGACTGCATCGCCACAGTACTCTTGTCTTTTCAGTATGCGTGTTAAGGTTGCTTTGTTCCAGTTATATCCGTTTTCTTCATTGAGAGGTTTGCTTTTGGCTGTTCCTCTGTCTTGTTATTTCATATAAAAGGTTGGGGTTAGTATTTCTTTTTCTTTCAGACAAACGGCTATCTGATTTCTGTTTTTCCCCTCCATAAATAGCCTGAAAATGAGTTTTTTTCTTTTGTTTTGTAACTGCTTGGTTTCTTCTTCTGCCATTAAAATTTTTTCTTCTATGTTTTTCATTTTCCTTGTCCTTTCTTTCTAATTTTGAGCAATAAAAAAACAGTAAACAGATTTGATTTACTGCTTCGTGAATTGCTATCTTGTATCTTTTATTTGGTTATTTGAGTTTAATAAACTGGGATTCATAAATTACTATCTAACCATGTTTTTAGTTCATCAAAACTGTAATCTCCTTTTAACGCTAATCCATCTTTAATAATTGAATTCTTACATTCCTTTTTGTAATCTTCAATCATTCTCCCAAAACCACCTCCGCCATGCGTGCAAAACGGAATAATTGTCTTTCCACTTAAATCAACCGTTCTTAAAAACGATAGCACGGGTGGGGCAAAAGTTTTAAGCCAATTAGGAGAACCAATAAAAACCACCTCTGCATTTTCAATAGTTTCCGCCCCTTGAATAAGAGGTGGGCAATATCCTTTTTCAATTTCTTCTCTCACTTCTTTTACAGCTGTATTATATGAGAATGAATAAGGCTTTTGTGGCTTCAGCTCTCTCAAATCTCCATCAGTAATCAACGCAATATCTTCTGCTAATCTTCTTGTTATTCCTGAATATGAATAATATACAACTAAAGGACTCATTATAATCATCTCCTTAATTCAACTTAATTGCTATTATATCATTTTTATTATATGATGAGTATCCTAAAATTATCCATCCTGTTCACTCCACCTAAAATATCCATAGTGTCTACACACCCTGCAATAATCTACACTTGAACTGTTCCCAAAAGGTGTTTTCCAAATAGAAAATGGCTTTTAAGATTTTCTTAAAAATCCTAAAAGCCATTGATTTCAACAGTCTTATAACCCATCATCTTATTTTCTTGACATCAATACTACACTCTCAAGCCTTATACTAAAAAAGAAGTTATAGCTCAGCAAAAAAGAGAAGAAAAAGAAAAATTAATTTTATCGATTAAAGAATATTATCATAAGAATAGAAATATATCTGAAACTGCGAGGAAGTTTAAGCTATCAAGGAATACAGTTAGGA
Organism: Gallicola sp. Sow4_E12; assembly: GCF_052116305.1. NCBI lineage: Bacteria > Bacillati > Bacillota > Tissierellia > Tissierellales > Peptoniphilaceae > Gallicola > Gallicola sp. Sow4_E12. Next base: position 123,341 of record NZ_JBQKLI010000006.1, read on the forward strand.
AATTCATTAAACTCGATTAAGTAAGGGCAAGTATAAGATAAGATTAGGGTCTGTAAATAATTTTGTGCGAAAAGCTGCATCCTAAAAAGATTATAGGCTGAAGCTTAAAATATCACGCAATCTATAAAGAGTCTCGTCTCAAGAAATTATTTACAGCCCCCAGGCCCTTTCTCTCTGTTATTCCTGTAAAATTTTTCTATATATATTACTCCTTATATTTTTTTAAATTTACAAAAAATTCTTGATTGTCCCTTTTTTTAATTAACTTATCTGTATTTTCAGTCAGTATTTTCCAAGTATGATTGGCTATATTATCTTGTAAATTCTCAGTTCCAATTTCCATACCTTGACTTTTTATCTGTAAACTATTAGCAAAAATATACTTATCTGATTTATTGATTAATATTTTTTTCAAATACTCTTCTTGCTTTTTAGATAACTCCAACTCTACTATATCAGCTAAAAGCAATTCATCAGGTTTAAATGATGTCTAATAATTTCAGTCATATGTCGACCTATATATCTATATTTTATCTCTTCAAAAATGTTTTTATCTAATATGTCAGTTCTAATTAATTCTTCTTTAAACTCTCTCGATAAATCTGTTATATTCTCTCTTGACTTAGTCTCATTAAATCTCTTAATAAAATCTCTTAAATATTTATTTTTTATATTTAACCTATAATCATTTCTCGTTGTTTCATTTACAGGTATACAATCATCATCTTCTGCTGCGAATTCATCATCTAAATATTTTCTCTCCTCGTCCTCAAATTTATACGCTCCACCAACAGGTTGAAATTTTCCTGTTCTGGAATTAGGTACTAACAAGTATTTTCCATCTACCTTAATTCTAAACAAGTAAGCAAAAGATATTCTTACCTTAGTATCCTTTTTAAGCAGTCCACTTCTTTGCAATTGCCTCTGGGAGGCCTTCCACTCCTCATTGTCTTGCAAATTTTGTATTGAAATGGATAGGTTACACTTAGTTGGACAGATTTCTTAAGGTCATATAAAATTAAAACAATAAGACTAAGGAGAATCTGAATATGGCTAAAAGAAAGCGTAGAGAATTCACGGAT
>NZ_JBQKLI010000007.1:0-115690 GCF_052116305.1 Gallicola sp. Sow4_E12
GTATTCTGCGATATCCATAGTTTTCGTGTTTTTTACGAATCTCTAGGATTTTATTCTTAAAGAAACGATCTGGATCTTCTCGCTTAAAGCGTTTTTGCCAATACATATACGGTATTCGGGATCAGTTTACTGATGATGGATAAAATTGTTTCTGTAGTCCGGTCTTCTATGAAGATATATGTATTTTCTGGGAAAGTTTCTTCGCTTTCGGCTCTCTCCATATTGAAGCTGTCTCTTAATAGCCGATACACAACAAAATGAACACTTACTTAGTTTCCAAAGGTAGACGGCGCTCAAGCATATCCCGAAGCTGTTCTTCTTTATGGAAATACCATATCTTTTCTGTGAAAGCATCTGCCATCATCTGAAAAAGAGTTTCCGCTGTTTTTGCTGAAGGCAGCAGTTTTCCTGTAGACCATTTGCTGATATAGCTTACATCGTAGCCGATTCTTTCGCTAAGTTCCTTCGGTTTCAGTTCGGATATTTTTATTAAGTTTGAAAAAATTACTGAAAATTTCATAGAATCACTCTTTTTCTAAATTATACTAGGGATGTTTTTCTTTCAGGTTTTGAGAATAAAGTAATTTTACGACATAATAAGAAAATAATCAATAAAACTTTTGACTTGAATCAATTTATATTGTTTTCATTATAGAGTTCTTTTGATTATATACCCATTTAAGGCACTTTAGATTATGAATAATTGAAGTTATAAAATATTATAAAAAAAAAAGCGATATCTTTCGATATCGCTACTGGTGACTCATCGGGGACTCGAACCCCGGACACCCTGATTAAAAGTCAGATGCTCTACCAGCTGAGCTAATGAATCAAATTTTGAACCTAAAATAGTATAGCATTCTTTTGTCATTCTAGCAAGTTTTTTCTTCGTTTATCTTCAGTTTTAATACTACTGTAAATAAAAAAGCAATATCTCTCGATATTGCTTGTGGTGACCCATCGGGGGCTCGAACCCCGGACACCCTGATTAAGAGTCAGATGCTCTACCAACTGAGCTAATGAGTCGTACTTTGAACCTTTGTTAGTATAGCACTCTCAACTCTTCCTAGCAAGATGTTTTTATATTCCACTCGTTTTCTAAACCTAAAGCAAATAAGGATGGTTGTATTTTCACCATCCTTATTTTATAAATTATCTTCTTACAGGATTTAAAGTTTGAATCTTTTTATCCATTTCCTGTATTTCTTGTTCTGTAAATGCTCTTTTCGGCAGAAAAAGAAAGGCTCCATTTTCTTCTTCTATAAAGTAGAACTCTTTCTCGGAATGAATATTTTTAACATCCTCCCATTTATGAAGTCCTGAAGCATTTTTTGTTTGTACATCTATCCCCTGCTCTACAATTAAAACACGATAATCTTCCTGAAACATTTCAACAAATTCATAAATCTTCTTAGGTTTTAAGTAGCTTTGATAAAAAAGACCTCCTATACCGATTAATCCGGCTAAGAGCAGCAGCCAGCGAAACATTCCTTCCATCAAAAACGCTCCTGCAATACATGCTAGATAGAGAATAATATCATAGCCTTTTATTACTTTTGATTTTTTCATAGCTTGACGATATCCTCTTATAAATTCGTCTTTTTCGTATTTAAAATTGAGCTCCATTCAGTTCTCCTTATTGATTTATACTATATTCTACCGGAATTCTCTCTGTGCTCTTAAAGGCCTCTTCCCAAAGGCTGGAAAACCGTTCTGAAGCCCACTCCTCCATTACGATACTGCTGCTTCCATATAATGGAATCGATGCTATGGGATAAACGGTATCTTCATGGGAATAGATCAAGAGTTCATCCGGGCTTTGAATAACAATCAAGTCTTCTTTAGGCGAACTGACGGCGTCGATCGCATCCGGCACCATGTTTTTAATCTTCGCCCAGCTGAAATTTTTCTCGCTGTCCATATCGATATCGTTATTCGGCACAATGTTTAAATTCACTTTTTTAGTTTTTACAGATCCTTCTTTCTCATAATGAAGATTTGTGGCAAACACCCATTTCCCATTCTCTCGGACGATTCCGATATTCTCCACTTCTTCCTGCACATCTATTTCTTTTGGATCGATACCAAGACCAGCCGCTTCTTTTGATGTGGTTTCCGACAGTATTTTGAGTCCCGTTGCTCCGGCAAGGTCTGTGATTTTTAAAGGCTCTCCAGATAAATTATCTAATTCTTTCATATTATAATCTGAACCCGGCTCCCCTTCTTTTGTATCCATATAGCTGATATAATTTGGATCTACAAAGGTTGTAATAAGTTTGTTTTTTGAACTAAGAGAATTTTTGCTGTCTTCTTTGATTCCTATATCTTTCGCTTTTATGACTTCTAAAGGCTCCTTAGTATAGTCCATGAAATGTTCAGCGGTCCAATAAGAATTCTGTCTTGGAATAAAAAGATCACGGGTCAAATAAACAGTAATATTACCTTCTTCATTCTTTCGGATAAAATAAGTATGATAATTATTTACACTTCTCCCCTCGATTTCATCCGCTGTACGGATACCTAATAATAGTGCCGTATCAATCCTTTCAAGACTTTTTGATCCGGATAAAATTTCTCGATCTAGAGCGATATATTCAGTAATTAAATTCTTGTCTACTGTATCGGATTTTCGTTTTGCACGATACAGATATCCACTATATACAAAAAGGATGGTATTATGATCCAGCATCAGTATATCTTGATAAAACCTTTCTCCGTCGGAGATGGAAATTACTTCAAGATTTTTATCTATTTGTGCCTGAACTGCTTCGTGATTCCCATATTTATACAGGAAATAATTTTTTCCGTTAACGTACTTTGAGGAAAAAACCGGAGTCGTTGTATAGCGGCTTTTCATTAATACTAATTCAGGATCAAAATACAGTTCATCTCCCTTTTCTAAATCCGCTTTTCCATTCGAACTGTCAGCAATCTGCTCCTTCGATTCGATACCCCAGGTTCCCTGAACCGAATGCTTCGAAGCTTTAGGCGTTACTATATTGTCATTTGTTTGGGAGGAGGTATTTACAGGGATACAGGAACTTAGAAGGAGAAGACTGATCATCAATATTGCAGTTTTTATTCTAATCACCATTTTCCTCCTTTGGTATGTTCACTTTTATTCTAGTACCCTGATTCAGTTTGCTGCTTATGATCATATCGCCATGATGGGCTTTAACGATCTCTTCGCATATAGAAAGACCTAATCCTGTATGAGAATTGCTGTTGTTTCCGCGATAAAATTTTTCTGTCACTTTGTTGATTTCATCTTGCCCGATACCGATGCCTGTATCTATAACTTCTAGTATGACCGTTGATTCATCGCTTAAAATATTCATCATTACAGTGCCTTCTTCTTCCGTAAATTTTAGAGCATTATCCACAAGGTTTATAAGTACTTGCTTAATACGGTTCGGATCCACAAAAGCAAAGATATCTTCTTCTTCATGATTGATAACAAGGTCGATACCCAAAGATTTTGCCCGGGGCGTCAACTGGCTTTTTATAGACAGGGCCAGTTCTGTAATATTCGTTTCTTCTTTTCGAAGATTCACCCGTCCTGAAGTAAAACGTGAAAAATCCAAAAGCTCCTCAACCATATCGCTTAAGCGTATACATTCGCCTTCAATAATACTTAACCCTTCTCTTACCAGTTCTTCATCGCTAGGATCATAAAGCAGTGTACTTGCCCATCCGTTTATAGAAGTAAGCGGTGTCCGAAGTTCATGGGATACAGAAGAAATAAAGTCGTTTTTGATACGATCTTTTTCTTTGATATTGTTGGTCATAATATTTACAGTTTTCCCTAAAACGCCGATTTCGTTAAAGTCGTTTTCTTCTGCATGAACATCAAGCTGTCCGTTTGATATTTTTTCTGCCACCTTTGTCAGATTATTAATCGGCTTTACAATAGACTTCGCCATAATATAACTGATAAAAATCGTTAAACCGATTAAGACGATTCCAAATAATGCATAGATTAAAAACCGCTGCATAATAAGTTCATCAACCGTCTCCAAAGAGGTAGAAATTCTCAAGATTCCAACTTGTTCGCCTCTTGATTTCAATGGACGCGCCACAGTCATGACTTTTTCCTCAACAGCAGGATCCTTTCCTATATAGTTTCCCTCTTCTCCGTTTAAAGCATCCAGCGTATCGCTGGTTTCTATTTTTTGTCCAAGCTGTGTGGAAGCGGTGCTGTCAAAGAGCACAACACCAGAGTTGTTTAAAATCTGTATTTGTCCGTCGTTATTTCTATAAAACTGGTCTTTATCCTGTATAATTACATCTTCTAGACGATAGTCGGAAAGATAGGATGAATACATATACGTAGAATAGCGTATTTGATTTTCCAATATCCCGTGTATTGTTGAATAGTAATAGTTTTGCAAGGAATAAAAGGATACACCTTCAAAAACTAAAATGATCGCAATGGATAATAATGTAAAGAATCCTATAATCCGATTTTGCAGACTAAGCTTGATCTGCCTTTTTATTCTGTTTTCCATCTATATCCTGTTCCCCAAACGGTTTCTAAATACACTGGTTTGCTTGGATTTTCTTCCACTTTTGACCGCAGTCTTCGAATATTTACATCGACAATTTTATTATCCCCGTTGTATCCTTCTCCCCAGACTAGATCTAAAAGTTCCCCTCTTGTGAAAGCCTTGCCTGGATTTTTAAGAAACAAAGTCGCAAGATGAAGTTCGTTCGGTGTCAATACGATTTCTTTGTCATTTTTTTTGAATATTTTTGAATAAAGATCCAAGGAAAAAGGTTCTAATTCGATTACATTTCCTTGAGCTTTTTCCTCTGGTTTGATTCTTCTTTTTAAAGACTTGATGCGAAGAATAAGCTCTTTTGGATTAAATGGTTTGCTTAGATAATCATCTGCACCCTGTTCAAATCCTGTAATCTTGTCATCATCTTGTGTTTTAGCCGTCAGCATAATTATACCTATGGCATCCATGTTCTGCCTTAAATAGCTGCATACTTCATAACCGTTGATGCCTGGCAGCATAACATCTAAGATAGCAATCTCAGGCTTATTTTCTTCAGCAAGAACAATACCCTCTTCTCCGCTTCCTGCCTCTATCACTTCATAACCTTCCCGCTCAAGGTTGATTTTTGTAAATTTTCTAATATTATCTTCATCTTCAACAAGTAATATTTTATCGGACATTTTCTGCACCGCCTTTTACTGTTTTTTCTACTTCTTTTATGAACTCATCTATTTGTTCCAACATTTTTATCTTTTCTCTTTCATTATAAGTAACAGGGATTTTCTCTCTATTTTCTAAATTATAGATTTCCAAACTGATGTTTTTAGAGAAAAGTTTTTCGCATACATATCCATAAAACACCATCTGGAGTTTATATCGTTTCATCAAGCTTTCCTTTTTCTGGCGGGAAAGTTTATAGTCGATAATTTTTAAGTTCTCTCCGCTGAATTCGATCCGGTCGATAACCCCTCGAAAACTTTGTCCCTTAAGGCTTATCATAAAAGGGTACTCTTTCTGTATTTTATCATATTTCCCATCTCTTTCTAAGGACTCGATAAAATTATCCTTGTATCTTGAGAAAAGATGTCTTTCTTTTTTATCCACATTATATTCTTTAAGTATTTCATCTAATAAAACTTCCGAATCTAAATTCTTTTCATATCTTTCTGCGAAGCTATGGATAATCTGTCCCTTTAAAAACGAGGGCATTTCCAGTTCAAATTCTTCTTCATCCGCCTTATCTTTCTGAAAAAAGGATTCTATTCCTTTGTCGAGATAATCGATTACTTTCGTAATACTAAGAGCCTGTAAAGAAAATTCCTTCGGTGCTTCTGTGAAAATTAAAGGATATTCTTCTACTATTTTTCTTTCTGCCGGGATTTCCGGATTTTCTGTTCTTTCTTGAATCTCCAGTTCGTAAGCTTGTTTTTCTGCTGTTAATTCATCGATAGTTTCTTGAATAATTTTCTTATAGCCGCTGTTATTTCCGCTAAGACCTAAATAGAGATTCTCTTTCGCTCTTGTCATAGCTACATAATAAAGATTGTCTCTTTCGATCAGAAGGCGTTTTTTTTCCTTTTGACCTATTTTTTTATACCGGATATCCCGGTCCCGAAGCTTCATTGCGATTCCAAAGTTTTTATCCAGTTTTATTTTGCTTTGATTTTCCAACAATTTCCTGTTTAATGCTGGAACAAATACTTCATCAAAGCCGAGCCCTTTTGACTCGTGTATTGTCATAATTTTTACAACAGGGCTCTGTTCATCTTCCACCTGCATCTGCAGATCTTCTCCTTTTTCTCCTAGAAGTTCCGTTATAAATCCTTCGAGAGTCAAATATCGTTCATCTGCTTCTCGTGCGATACTTAGAAGCTTATAAAGATTTCCCTGTCTTTGATAATCGCTGTAGTCTCGATTTAGTTTTTCAAAGACTTCGTATTTATTCAAGATATCTATTAGCAGATAGTATAAACCTTTCGAATGTATCGACTCCAAAAATCCATTTCTTTTTTCTTCCAAATCATCCCACACCGCCATTATCTTTTCTGAAATATTGTAACTAAGACCTCTTCTCATATTAAGAAGTTCTTGGATTTCATGTAAGGGCAGATTGTAGAAAAGACCATTCAATACACCTGTTAAGGATACCTCATCATCTTTATTGTATATAAATTTCAAAATATTAATCATATCGAGAATTTCATCCGTTCTGTAAAACCCCGGAGATTTCATAATATAATAAGGAATTTCTCTCTCTTTTAATCCAGGAAGGATCTCTTTTAGAAGGGTTCTGGCAGAAAGAAGAACACTATAATCTCCGTAGGCTTTATCCTGATGAGAGACACGCTCCTTTATAGAAGAGGCCATAACTTCCCCTTCATCAGATCTTGAAAAATCTTTTCCGGATGCTAAGGTAAAGAGCGATACGGCTTTTTTATCTCTATGAGCCTGCAATGGATGAAACCTTTCTTCCATCTGTCTTTGAAAAATTTTATTTACAGGATCTAAAATATTTTTATCGGAGCGGAAATTATCTTTAAATACAATTTCTTCTCCTCCGCCTTCTAAAATATCTTTTCTAGTTTCTTCAAACACGAAAATATTAGCTCCTCTAAAACCGTATATCGACTGTTTCGGATCGCCAACGACAAAAAGATTATTGCAGTCGAGTTTTCTTTTCCTTGACGTAAGCCGATAAAAAATTTCTTTTTGAATATCGTTGATATCCTGATATTCATCGATCATAAAGTAGCGGTACTCATTCTGGAGTTCTTTTCTAATACTTTCATTTTCTGTCAGCTTATAGACAAGATGCTCCAAATCAGAAAAATCCATCACACCGAGTTTGATTTTCTCATCTTTATATCGTTTTTCAATTTCGATTAGAATCTTATCGAACAAGATTTCATATAGAGGAATTTTTTCTTTCTCCTTCGAAAGGAAATAACTGTTTAATTCTTCAAGAATTTCGTCGATATGTTCTCTATCTTTTACAGTACTGGTTTCTAGAAGATCTCTGATCTCTTTTAAAAAGTCATCGGTGATTTCTTCTCCTTGAAGGATTCTTTCCTGCTCTTCTTTAGCGAGGAATTTATAGATTTTAGTATTCTTTTTTAATGATGCCTTCAGTTCTTCCAATTCATAACGAAGATCAACCAGATCCAAAGAATTTTTATAACTGTTGAGATTCTCAAGGGTTTTTTCTTTAAGCGTTTTTAATGATATAGGATAAATGCGAAACTCTTTATAAAAACCCATAATTTCTTCCAATAATGAGGAAAAATGAAAGATCGACAGTTCTTCAACCAATTCTACCAGCAGAGAGCTTTTATCGGTCTCCATCTCCGTCTGAAGTTCTTTCAATACTTCAACTGAGATTTTTGTTAAGAGCTCCTCGGATTCTCTCTCCTCCATCACGGTGAAGAGAGGGTCAATCTTTACTGGATAAGAATAATCTCTAAGTATTTTCGAAAAAAATCCGTGGATCGTCGTTATATTGCTATTCTCAATTTCTCGAATCATTTCAAGATCTAGTTCTTCCTTATTCAGAACCATTTCTCGGATTCTCTCCTTCATTTCATTTGCAGCTTTTACAGTAAAGGTTATTGCCACAACGGATTCGATAGGAGCCTTTGCGTTCATTATTTTTTCATCGATAATTTTTAGATATCTTCTCGTTAAAACTTCAGTTTTTCCAGTTCCTGCCCCGGCATTCACAATTACATTTCCTTCAATAGCAAAAACAGCCCTTTCCTGTTCTTGTGTTAACTTCACCTCTCTTTCCTCCTCTCCATACAAATCATATTATATTCGCAGTAGCTGCAGACCTTATCATCCTCTGCTCCTTTAGAAAATTCTTTCATCCCTATCCCTTCAAGAATGTCGTTTATCTCAAAGCGGATATCCTGCTGCATTTTTTTTACTTCTTCTCTCGATACTTCTTCTGATCGTTTCCCCTCTTCCGTTGTCCTATAAAAAACATGAATTTCTTCTTTTTTAACGGATAAGTATCTGCAGCTGACTGGTTCTGCTGCGAGACTATATATAGGAAACTGCAGTGTTTTTCTTTTTTCAATATCTTTCCAATATTTAATAGAAGCAGATCCCAGTTTATAATCTACTAGTTTAACTTCTCCATCTGTAGACTGGTCTATTCGATCGATCCGTCCATTGATGTGGACGATCTGTTCTTTATCTCCGGATTTAAACACATGCTCTACTTGAATCTTTGCTTCAAAATGAGAAGGATAGAATTTTTTTTTGTGTTTTCCTAAATCTTCTAAATCTTTTCGAATTAGTTTTAAAATATGACCGCTATAAAGTTTTAATTCTAATCTTGTTTCTTCCAAGTTTAAATTAAAACCAAGGCTGCCCGCCCTTTGAAAAAGATTCTTCTCTATAAATTCTTTGCTTCCCGACCAGTCATAGAACCCTTTATCTAAAAAGGTTCTTATGTTTTTATTATAGTACTTATAATACATCTCTAAGACTTCATGACACAGCTCTCCTAGACGAAACGTTTCTTGGGCTTTTGGATCGACATAGGGAGATTGTATATTCATTACATATCGATAATTGTATTTTGCAGGACAGCTTTGATATGTCTCCAGTTCAGTAACCGAAAAAAATGATTTCAAATAAAAATTATTGTCTTTCTTAATTTCTGTGTTTCTCTTTGTAAAAATTCCTTTATATCTTTTTAAGTCTTCCACTGTACTGATAGAATTTGGTAGTGGACGTATAAAATCTTTTACAGTATATTTTTCTATATCTTCATTCCCGCTCATTATTTCTCTTAGATAAAAAGACGGGAGATCATCTTTGCAATAAGAAAAGAATACAGATTTCTTAGCCGAGCTTAAAGCTGTCAAGAAATTCAGCCTGTCTTCTTCCTGATCCTCCCTTTTATTGTGAAGAGAAATTCCAGAATTTTTTAATTCTTCGATCGCTTTTTCTTCAAAGAAATAATGATACTCGGTTTTTTTTGGATAATTTTTGTCTTTCATTCCTGGAATAAGGACTAGATCATAAGAAGTCAATCGAATATCCTGAAGTTTTTTGATTTGAACGCCTTTTATCAAAGAATTTCCTGCATTTACTGTATAGTTTTCGAAAACTTCCATTAAAAACTCCCGATACTCTTTAGGATTTAAAGTCAGTAAAAACCCATTATATTGAGATCTAACCCTCTCAAACCATAATAAAATTTCTTTATAGGCTGATTTCAGGGAAAGGTCCTCTTCTAAGAGACGCTTACTTTTAATTATCTCTATTATTCTATTTAAAAGAGAGCCGCTGACATTCTTCCGTATTAGTACATGCCATTCTTCTAATTCTTCAAGAATTTTCTGTATCTTTTCCTGGTCTCTTGCTAAACAGATATCCTGATCCTCTCTATACTCCCTTATTGTTTGATAGTTTTTTAAATGGATAAGATTCTTCAAGACAAATGCGGACTCTTCCTTGATTTCCGGCAATATAGAATTGCCGATATTCCCCAACAAAAACTCCTGATTGCTTTCATATTCCCATAGAAGGGATCTAAATTCTTTAAAAAGGTTTATTTTAAGCAGAGGTATATTTCTTTGATAATGGAAAGGAATCTGCTCTTTTTCCAAATGATAAAGAATTAAATCTTCCTGTTCTTTATTTTTTAGGGCAATTACCATTTCTTCAAAGGGTATTCCTTTTATTCTTTGTCTTTTTATTTCTTGAGAGATTCCTTTAGCTTCTAGATAGGGATCTTCCGCCATTAGGACTTTAATATTCTCTGCTTGGACTTTTTCCTGGCTTGCAAGATTCTTAGCAAGCCTTTGAAAACTCTTCCTTTCAGTTTCAATCCGCTCTTCTATGAAGCCTATCTTTCTGAGCTTTCTCAATGTCTTTTCTACGATAGAAAAATCTTCTATGCTATGAAAATAAATTTCTGTATTATTACAGGAAACTTCTTTTATCCACTGCATTTCTACAGGTCTAAATTCCTGAAATCCATCTATATAAATATAATATCCTTTGAATTGTTCGCAGATATTTTTATCGAAATCTTTAAATCCATAAGGATCCGGAATATTAAACAACTCCATCTGTCTTTCGTATTCTTCCAATATTAAGAGAATAACTTCTAGAGATTTTAATTCTATAGACTTTCTTACTACAGCCAAGTCTTTATGAGAATTTCTTATGAGAGATAGTATTTGTCTGCAGATAGCAAGAAAGCCCTCGGATAGATAAAGGCTCTCTTGTTCGACTATTTTTTTCTGCTGCAGATTTTCAACACTTTTTCGAAGAAGAATATTCATAAAATATTTTCCGATATCTTGATGAAGATGGTGTTGATTCAGCAATTCTTCAAAGGTAGCAATCTTTAAATTTCCTATAACGCCCAAACGATTCAGGATCTTTTTTGAAAGGACATCTACGATATCCCGGTTGGGAAAGATTATTAAAAAATCTTCTTCTCGGTCTATATGTTCGTATATTTTATTTTCTAAAATTTCTAAAGATTGGTTCGTAAAGTTCTCTTTAAATATCTTAAGCATTATTTATATCCTAATTTTTCAAATGCAAGTTTTCCTGCACCGATGACTCCTGCATCGTTTTGGAATTTTGCTGCAGTGATTTCCATTCCTTCAGGACGATTGCAGATTTTTTTATACTGTTCTATAGCTTCATCCCACCAGTGCTCTTTCGTTTCTATAAAACCTCCGCCGATTACAACCCCTTCCGGATCAAAAATATTTTTTATGGAAGCGAGATACAATCCTAAGTCATGGGCAATTCTTTTTACTGAATCTTTCGCAGCTTGGTCTTTTTCAATCTTTGCAATAATTTCAGGACCTGTTTCCTCTTTGCCTGTCAGTTCTTGATAGTTGATGCTTAAAGCTGATCCTGCAATATATTTTTCGGCACATCCATGTTGTGTACAGGTACATAGTCTTCCTTCTGGATATAAAATCATATGTCCCAATTCTGCCCCTTGAAAATTAGCTCCTTGCCAAAAGCCCATTTTATGATCATAAATTGCTCCGCCAAGTCCAGTCCCCATCGTAAGCATGACGAAGGACGAATAGTCTTTCGCTGCCCCTAGCCATTTTTCGCATAATGCAGCGATATTTGCATCATTGTCAACATATACAGGAATACTGATATTTTTTTCCAGCTCTTCTTTAAGACGAAGACCTGTCCACCCTTCAATATTGCCTGCAAATTTAACAATTCCTTTTTCTGAATCGATAAACCCCGCAGTTCCTATGCCGATCCCCTCAATATCAGAGGTCATCAGCCTATCAATAGAGATACGAATTCTTTTCAGCACTTCGTCTCGTCCGTCTTCTGCATTAGACTGGATGCGGTATTTATCAATGACATTACCTTCCTCGTCGATGACAGCAGAATTGATCTTCGTTCCCCCGATATCAATTCCTATTACTTGTTTCATGCTTCTTCTCCTTTCTTTCCAATAAACTCCCTTAATATAGATCTTGAAGGAATATTTTCTTCTTCTTCAAACTCAATAAAATATTTCAAAAAGGATTTTAGTCTCTTTACATCTTTATAATATATCCCTTCTCGATCATATTGGTCGAATAATTTCATAACATATTTTTTTAGAACAGGTATTTCATATACTAGAGAGGAGTCGATGGCTATATCTGCATAGTCTTGATAAGGATATATATTTTTCTTCTCTCCCTTTCGTACTCCTCTCCACTCGGTAAATACTTCGTCCAAGCTTTTTCCTCTTGTTCTAGTATCTCGAACCATTCGGCGAAGAAGTCGGACATCTGTTGTAGAAATTCGATTATGGGAATCCATATTAAGCTGGGTTAAAGCTGATACATAGACTTTATACTTTTTCTTTTCCGGTATCAAATGGGTTAGTTTTGGATTTAATCCATGAATCCCTTCCAAAATCAGTATGCTTTTCTTTTCAAGCTTTATTTTTCTCCCTGACCTTTCAGATTTACCGGTAATAAAGTTAAATTTCGGCAGTTCTATTTCTTCTCCTTCGATTAATGCAAGCAGATCTTTATTAAAAAGATCCAGCTGAATCGCTTCAAAAGCCTCAAAATCTCGTTTTCCTTCTTCGTCTAATGGAGTATCTTCTCTGTCAACAAAATAATCATCCATATGAAGAGGAATAGGTTTCAGCCCATGAACTCCCAACTGGACAGCTAAACGGTATGCTAGAGTCGTTTTACCCGAGGAACTGGGCCCTGCTATCTGTACCATAGAGATAGAGCCGTCCTTCACTATATTTTCAGCGATAGCCGCTACTTGATTTTCGAAATAGGCTTCTGATACATGGATCAAAAAATCGATATCCTTCTTAAGAATTTTTTCATTTAAACTTCCCACTGAACCAATATCTAATAAATCTGTCCACTTCTTTGAAGATTCAAAAATCTTAGCAAGAGATTTTTCTTCTTTAAAAGGCGGGACTCTTCCTCCGGTTTCTGGAGTAGGTATCACGATAACAACTCCTGGATAATAAGAATGAAGTCTGAACTTCTCGATGTATTTTGTAGCAGGAGCCAGATAACCGTGGAATGAAAAATACCTTCCATCTACTGTATATATATCAAACTCCTCTTTTTTCAATGTTTTCAGCAGACGGATCTTGTCTGCATATCCTTCTTTTTCAAAAAGGGAGATCGCAATATCGCGATCTACACTTTTTCTTTCTATCGGAAGATCTTCTTTGATAATCTTCTCCATTTCCTTTTCTATAAGATAAAGTTCTTCATGTTTTAAAGCTTCTCCGTCTTTTCTTTCTAAATAGAGTCCGTTTCCGATTGAATGCTCTACGATAATATTGTGCTCCGGTATTACTCTTTTCGCAGCTAGTATAAAAATTAAGGTTATAGTTCTAGATAAAATCCGATACCCGTCAGCTGAATTTCTATAAACCCAGTTGATTACTGCATCCTTCTCTATTATATAATCCAAGTTTTTCATTTCATTATCGACAAGGGCAGCCACGATTTGTTTCATATTGTCGGCATATCTTTCTGCTATTTCTTTTAAACTTCGGTCTTCTTGTATTTCTTTGAGCTTTCCCTCGATGGAGAGTCTAATCACGAGGATCACCTCCAAATAGAACTCTGTAAATTTTTAAGAAATTTTCTGGGAGAGGAGCTGTAATTTTTTTCTGATTAAGATGCCCTTCTATATTATTAAACTCTAATCCATAGGAATGAAGAAGCTGAAAAGAAAGACCCAGTTTTTTCATCTTCTTGTTTATATTTCGATCCCCATATTTTATATCTCCAATAACCGGATGGCCTACTGCCGCTAAATGAGCTCTGATCTGATGAGTTCTGCCTGTAATCAATTCTATTTCAATATAGGAATATTCACCATTTGTGTGAAGATTTCGTACTTTTGTGATGGACTCTTTTCCGCTTTCCCGAACTTCAACTTTGTTAATCTCTTCATCTTTTTCAAGACTTTTCGTAATCCTTTGATCTCGAATATTTCCTTTACAGATTGTACGGTATATCTTCGTAATATTTCGCCCGCGAAACTGCTGATTAAAATATTTCAGCGAATGGGCATTCTTGCATCCCATAATCAATCCGCTTGTATTTCGATCAAGGCGATTTGCCAAAGCGGGTACGAAACTTTTTTCCTTTCTAGGGATATATTCTTCTTGTATAATAAGATAGGTAACAAAATGATCAACAATTGTTCTTCCATAATCCTCTGGCCCTGCAGGATGAGACAGCATGTCAACAGGCTTATTGATCAGGCAGATATCTTCATCCTCATAAAGTATGTCGAGATGAACCTTCTTAAGCTCTCTTTCTTTTTCAACTTCATACTCTTTCAAGACTTCGTCATAGATATAAATATTCAAAACATCATCTTTGTTTAATATCTGGTCCGGCTGGGCGCGTTTCTTGTTTACCTTAATTTTTTTTGTACGAATATATTTCTGCAGCAGATGGTTCGGTGCTTTCGGCAGATATTTTTTTAGAAAACGATCCAATCTTTGTTCTTTGTCATTTTCTCCGATAATTACTTCTCTCATTTTAGGCTCCTTTTGGCAATCTTTTTCTTTATGGTACAATTATATCATGTATTCATAAAGCTGTTGAATGGGCTTTACTCCATCAGCAGATATATAGCAAAGGAGCTCAAAATGAGAAAATTTATTGGAAGAGTTAAAGACACCCTTTATGATTTGAATCATCTTATGTGGATCTTAATCATCATTTTAGCGATGGGCATTATTATAAGTTTTCAAACCTATGATCTTTTTTCTAGAGATTACACCACCAGCGAAACCTCTGTATCTAATTCCCAATCTCCCGTTTCTAAAGTGGCAGAAGAACCCCCAAGCGAGATTCAAGTGACCATACCAGAAGGTGCAACTTATCTTGATGCAGCCAAAATCTTAATCGATGCAAATATTATCAAAGATGAAGAAAGTTTTGTTAAGCTGATTCAGGAAAAGAAACTTGAAGAAGGCATACTCCCCGGATCCTATACTTTAACCCAAGGTATGGATTATGAAGAGCTTCTGCAAGTTTTAACAACAGAATCATAAATAATAAAAGGCAGATCGAAGTATCTGCTTTTTGCTATTTTTAAATTTTTCGGGTATATAGCTACTAGTCAT
Source organism: Gallicola sp. Sow4_E12 (assembly GCF_052116305.1). Lineage (NCBI taxonomy): Bacteria > Bacillati > Bacillota > Tissierellia > Tissierellales > Peptoniphilaceae > Gallicola > Gallicola sp. Sow4_E12. Next base: position 15,127 of record NZ_JBQKLI010000007.1, read on the forward strand.
ATTTTTAATAAGGAGGTCTCTATGAAGAAGACATTAAAAAAAGCTATTATATTTACAATTATCGGTTTGGTTCTCGGTGTTTATTTTAGGGAATTTACGAAATGGAATGGATTTGTAGAGGACGGAGCTTTAATCGGTCCCACATCCCTTTCTTTTATGCATACCCACATGCTTACCTTGGGTACAGTAATGACTCTGCTGTTCGGAACAATATTAAACCAGCAGGGGCTGGGACTTCAGTCTTTAGGCAAGCGCTGGGTCTTTTACGAGATCGGCGTTTATCTTACTGTCCTTATGATGTTCATTCGAGGAAATATTCAGGTTTTAAATATCAATCTATCAAATGCTTTAGACGCATCTATATCAGGGTTGGCAGGATAATCCCATATCATTTTAGGAGTTTCTTTTATTCTGATTCTCTTAAAACTTTATAAAACAGCTGAACATTAAAAAGCCTTGAGAGGAATATTCCTCTCAAGGTTTTTTATTTTGAATTTATATAAGAATATTCTTTTTATGTCCTATGTTAAGAAATCAAAACCTTTTTATAAAAACAGAAAATACTTGGTATTTTATTTTCCGCCATATCTCCACTCTTTTTTTATCTTGACTGGCTGATTATACTGACTCCTTTATGACCAAAAACTCTAGGCACTATCCAAGTTTCCAAAAGGGGAGCAGTCAAGTTCATTATTAAAATCGCAACTCCGATTCCTCCAGGAAGATCGAAAAGCTGTCTCAGTATTCCAGTAAGAATCCCTATACAAAGTGCATAATAGAATCTTGCCCTTCGATTCAAAGGGCTGGAAGCATAATCTGTTACCATAAATACCGCAGCAAACATTGCCGTTCCCGAAAGAATATGATAAAATGCAAAATTTAAATCAGATTCTCCAAAAAGCATAGCTGTTAGAAAAAGTCCGCCCATCACTGCTAAAGGCATTTCAAAATGTATAATTTTTCGAATAACAAGATATAGAAATCCTAAAAGAATCGCCCATTTAACCGTTTCGCCTATTCCCCCGCCAATCTCACCGAAAAATATTTGAGATATTTCGGGAGCGCCTGCAAGGATTTCTTTTTGGCCATTTCCCACAAAGGCTAAAGGCGTAGCGATGGAAACTGCATCCGGGCCTGGGGTTATCCAATTTGTAATAATAGGTGTAAAGAGTATCTTAATCAGTACCCTTGAGAAAACTGCGGGATTGAAAATATTGTTGCCGAGACCTCCTGCTATTTGTTTTACAAGGACTATGGCGATAAAAGAACCCAGTATTATAATCCAGAAAGGTACGTTTGAAGGATAGCTCAGCGCAACTAACAATCCAGTTACCGCAGCAGACAGATCCTTCACGGTAATATCTTGTTTCGTTAATTTTTGATAGAGGTATTCAAAGATTATAGAGGATAGTATTCCGATGAGAATCATCCATAAGCTTCTTATTCCAAATTTTACTATAGCCATAGCTGATACCGGTATAAGTGCAATCAGGACATCTCTCATAATATCAGATGTTTTTATAGAAGACTTTAGAAAAGGGGCTTTTGTTTTAGTCATTTTTCATTTCCTTCCATTTTTTGTTAAGGGCCTGTATGCTTTCTAAAAGGGAAATATCTGCAGGACAGATATAGGTGCAGACTCCGCAGGATATACAGCTTTCTGAGCGGAGTTCCGGTACCCTGTCATATCGGCCGTTGATGAAGCTGTTACGTATAATAATCGGCTGCAGAGCTACAGGACAGTTGTCTACACAGCGGGCACATCGAATACAATTTTTTTCTTTCTTTTTTTCTTGTTTTTCTAAGAAAAGAAGAGTTGTTGTATCTTTATCTACGGGAATACTTTTGTCTTCAAAAGCTCTGCCCATCATAGGTCCGCCGTTTATCATCTCAATTTCCCCGTCTTTTAATCCGCCGCATTCTTCTATAAGATCTTCAACAAGAGTTCCGATGCGCACCATAAGATTCTTAGGGTCATTAATCATGGGCCCGGTTACTGTAATAATCCTTTTAATTAAGCTTTTTCTTTCAAAAACTGCATCGTGTATCGCTTTTATAGTAGAAACGTTGGATTGCAGTATTCCCACGTCCCCAGACCGCTGCCCTTCTTCAATCTCAATCCCCAACACTTTTTGAATTTGCAGTCCTGCATGACCTTGAGGATATTCAGAAGATAGCTTATGTATATAGATGTTTTCGGCTTTTTGGTTCTTGATCTCTTTATCAAGACAGCTTATCGCTTCGGTCATGTGATCTTCTATTGCAATATAAGATTCCTCTATTGTATATATTTTTGCAATAAGATCTATGATTTTTATAATCTCTTCGCTGTATTCTATCATGCAGCGATAATCGGTAGTAGAATAAGGTTCGCATTCCGATCCGTTAATTACAAGAAATCTCGTTTCTTCTTTTCCCATCTTGTATTTCACAGATGCTGGAAATCCCGCTCCTCCTTTTCCGGTGATTCCTGCTTCATCTATGATGCTGCTGAATTTTTCCGGCGTTAAATTTTCTATGTCGAATTCTTTCAAATATTCCTTTTCTTCTTTATAATCGTTTTCAACGACTACAACTTCGCTCTCTCCTCGAAAAGAGGAATCTTCTTCGATTTTCACAACCGTTCCTGAAACGGAGGAGTGGATATTTGTTGAAATACCTTCGTCGCTGGAACCTAATAATGTACCTATTTTTACAGCATCCCCCTCTTTCACAACTACATTTGCAGGAGCGCCGATATGCATAGACATAGGGAAATAAAGTCTTTTTGGGATATTGGCTATTTCCACAACCTTATCTTTCGTGGCTTCTTTGTTGTTTGGAATGTCCAAGCCTTTAAAGTCATCTCTAAATAAGCTCATAAATAGTCCTTTCTCTTTTCAGATTAATATTTTGTATTAATATAGTCGCTGATAACAGACTCTCGGATTTCATCGATAAAAACATGATTTTCCTTTAATAGGGCTAAAATCTGAGGATTCATCGTATGAAATACAGCCTTTTCTTTGTCGGTAAAAACAATTTCAAACAGCTGGTCCTTCAAACGCGTAGAATACAGACTTACATAGTAAGATTCCATGTTTTTAAACTCTTTTATAATAAGCATCTGTTCTAATGTTCTGTCCTTTTCATGATAGTAGTTGCGGCATTTATTATAAGCTTCTTGATACTTTCTTTTTTTCTTTCGATCGAATTTGTATTCATTGGCTCTATTATTATAATATTTTGCCATGGTGTTGTAATACTGATAATTATACATACCCTCTTCGTAGCTTAAGATTCTTGAAAAAGGCTTCATTGAAATCTTTTGGATCAATTCCAGATTCTTTTGTATAAATAACTCTTTATCAATTTTACCTTCATCTAACTGATCTATCAGACAATTTCTTTCTTTTAAAAATACTTCTATTTCTTTTTTTATACTCATTATGTACCTATTCTAATCATTTTCAATTAAAAAACCATGAATAGAATTTTATTCTCATTCATGATTTACTCAACAAAGGGTATAAACATCTGTTTATACCCTTTTATTTAAATATAATTATAAAAAAACTATTATTCTAAATGTAATTCAACAGCGCTTTCGTTATAATTTCCCGGTAATACATCTTTTTCAACATTCATACCGATAAAGAAATCGACATTGTACGCTTCTGAAATTTCTTCTAGATTCTTTGTTAGATCTTCTAATAATTTAGCGTCTAATTCTACAATCTCATAAATTCCATCTACATATATTTTTTCAATATCGTAGTCGCGAGAAATAATACCGCTTAGGAAACCGAATAATCTTTCAGTTGTCTTTATGTGAAAATTAGAAGCATTGATTAGGCGTACTGCATAATCTAAAGAGAATATATGTGAATCGTCAGTATCTATAAACACTATATTGCCTGTACCTTCTCTTTTGTCTTTATTCGCCTCATCAATAAGCCATTTTGTTTTACCGCTGCCAGATGGTCCTAAAATATATTTAATCATATTTATCACTACCTTTCTTCTTTTAATCATTATATAATAAATCTCAAATTATTTCATCTATTATATGCAAAGGATTCCCTCTTTATAATTATATAGATCACCTTGAGATATATTTTCATCCTGCATTTCCTTAACGATATCATCTCTTATTTTCCACCAGCTGGTATCCCAATTGCAAAACAAGCTGTCTTCTTCCGGCATTCTGCCTACAATTCTCTGTATAGCAATGTTCGGGTCAAGGAAACGCAAAAACATTTTCACTTCTTCTTTATACTGTTCCAACGTTTTTAATTCAAACTCTTGTCTCTTATACATACTGCCCAGTTCTGTATTTTTAGGAATATAAAGAGAATGGATTTTTACTTGGTCCGTTTCTAAAAGACTAAGAATCTTCGCTCCCTCGATAACATCTTCCATATCATCCCAAGAAAGACCCAATATCATATGGGTGCAGACTTCAAATCCGTATTTTTTTATCTTTATTATAGCATTGATAGTGTCTGACAGGCTATGGCCTCTATTGAGTATTTTTAATGTTCGGTTGTTGACTGTCTGAACTCCTAATTCAAATACGATATCTACTTTATATGTATCAGATATCTTTTGAAGATAGTCTAAATGCTCTCTATGAATACAGTCCGGCCTTGTAGAGATTTGAATTGCTACAACATCCGCCTTCGCCGCTTCCAACATAAATTTCTTGAACGCATCCAAAGGCATATACGTGTTGGAGAAATTTTGAAAATAGGCTATAAAACATTCTGCTTTATATCTCTTCTTAATATATTCTCTGTTCTTTTCCAACTGTTGTGTTATAGAATATTTCTCCGACAAATTTTCAAAAGACCCGCCTTTTTCATTGCAGAAGATACATCCTCCTATACCGGCATGTCCGTCTCTGTTGGGACAAGTTATATCCAGTTTTATCGGAAGCTTATAAACCTTTTTTCCGTATTTCTTTTTTAAATATTCGCTATAGGGATAATAGGGGTCCGCATTCAATTCCTTTCGACCTCCTCCATTGTTAAATGGAATATATCCATTAGTTCTTTTCCTACACCGCTATCATTATTAGAATAGCTGGAAATCCGATCTGCATTCTCCTTAAGAGATTTTGTCGCATTAGCCATAGCAATACCAAGCCCGGCACTTTTTATCATGTCAATGTCGTTGTTTTCATCGCCGATGGTAATGATTTCCTCCCTCTTTATGCCCTTGAGTGTTGCATAATGTCGAATTGCAGAAGCTTTATTGGATCCTTTTTCGAGAAATTCCACCATAACTACATCTTTGCGGAATCCGCGCATTATATGGGCTTCACAGGCATAACCGCCGTTAACAATATCGCTGTATAAAGCAGAGATTCTGTTTTTATTTTCTAGAAACACGATAGTCAGCACTTGAAAGCTTTTTTTCATATCTTTATAATGGCAGATATGATTTAAACTGCAAACTGATCCGGCATGGGCTGTTTTAACATCGCCATCTGGTATAACGATAGAAGTTTTTCGATCTTCATCAAATACATGGAGATACGGTTTTACGCCATAATCTTTTCCTTTTGCTATCACTGTCTGGAGAAGGTCCTGATTCACAGGATTTAGAATAAAAATTTCTTCCTCTTCCATTGCAATAGCTCCATTATTCGCAATAATAGAACAATCAAAATTTAGAAGAGAAATCAATTCAGCGACTTTTTCAAAATGACGGCCTGTAGCTATTACAATATCGATCCCTTTTTTATTAAGTGTGTTGAGAACTTTAACATTTAGCGATGAAATGTTTTTCTCATTATCTAATAATGTACCGTCCAGATCGATACACAGTAATTTATACATAGTAAATCCTTTATTTATAGAAGGCAAGACAAGCTTGCCTTCTGTTTTTTTATGATTCGCTTTCTGACTGCCCGTCTTCTTCGCCTATAAAAAGCTCATGAAAAATACCTGCAACATTATCAAATTCTTCATCCGTTTCAATACTTTCAAGACTGAAAACTTCCGGATCTTCTTGATCCTCCAAATAACGATAAAGAAGAACTTGTTCGTCTTCCATAGAAACTAACGCGATATAGTCTCTGTCTTCTTCCGGAACTTCGAAAATTCCTAATACACCGCATTCTAATTCTGTATCATCTTCCAATGTTAATACGATTGAATCTAGACCTTCTTCTGTATGTCCGTGATCGCAATGATCATGATCGCAGTTATGATCATGAATGTGATTATTATCATCCATCATAATTATCCCTCCTTAAAAAATATTATACCCATTCTCTATAATTTATCTTCTATTTCATTTCTTTTAATAGCGCGCATAGATAATCATTTACCCGCATTGTAGATTCTTTGTTTAATTTTTCTTCGGTTGTATGAACTCCGTCCATATCCGGACCGATAGAAATCATGTCAAGATGAGGATACTTTTCTTGGAAAACGCCGCATTCAAGTCCTGCATGTATGATTTCCACTGTCATATCTTCTTGATAAAGGTCTTTATAGACTTTTACAGCTTTTTCTCGAAGTACAGAGTGTTCTTCAAATGTCCAAGGATTATACTGTTGTGTAATCTCAACTTCTCCGAGTTTACTGAACACTTCAAGGAAATATTCTTCCAATTTCTGAAGTTCTTCTACAGAGGAACTTCTAGTCGAGTCGGTAATGACAATCTCACTTTCTTCGGTGCGGATTATTGCTAAATTCGAAGAAGACTGAACAATATGAGAATATTCCCCTTCCATATAGGAATAAGGTCCGTCCTGCAGTTGGATAAGCGTATCTAAAAGCTCCATGCTTGTTTTCAAATCCATTGCTTTTTCAAGCTTAACCTCTTCAACTTTCAGCTGAAGACCACTTTCTTTTTTTATAAACTCTTTAGCAGCTTCTTCCAATTTTTCTTTATCAAAGCTTTCGCTTGAAAAAATAATAGATGCTTCTTGAGGAATCGTATTATGCATTAGACCGCCGCTAATCTCAGCTATTTGCAAGTCGGCAGTTGAAGCTTTTATCATCTCGCAAAGAATTTTAATTCCATTAAGTCTTCCCAAATGAATATCTGCTCCGGAATGACCGCCGATAAGATTTGAAATAGAAACTTTTATTCCTTCTTTATCCGTTTCTTTAAAATCTGCTTTCATTCTTAAGATGATCGTTTCTCCTCCAGCACATCCTGCTGTCAGTATCCCTTCATCCTCGGAATCGATATTAATAAGATATTTTCCTTTTAAGGCATGTTCTGAAAGGTTCATCGCCCCTTCCAGACCTGTTTCTTCGCTGGTTGTTACAAGTACTTCTAGAGGCGGGTGATTCTCGTCTTCTTCTAGAAGGGCCATAGCCATCGCTATAGCGATACCATTATCTGCACCCAGTGTTGTCCCTTTTCCCCGCAGATATTCGCCGTCTTCGACGATCTCAATAGGATCTTTGCTGAAATCATGGTCGGATTCTACTGTCTTCACACAGACCATATCCATATGGCCTTGTAAAATGACTGTTGGAGAATTCTCATATCCCTTTGATCCTTCTTTTCGAATGATAATATTGTCTGCATTGTCCTGCTCAACTTCTAAACCACGGTCCTCTGCCCATTTTTTAAGATAATTGCTGATCTCTTTTTCCTGACCGGAGCATCGAGGTATATTGGAAATTTCTCTAAAATACGAAAATACTTTATCCATACTTCCTCCTCGTTTTAAAATAATATTATACGCAAAGAGGCGCCCTGAGGGCGCATTCTTCTAGTAGAATTTTTCTACTTCATACTCGCTGCTGATTTTGTTGATATTATCCAAATAGACTTCCTGTTGTTTTAAAGATAATACTTGTCTTTGAATGTCGTCTTTTACTTCTTCAAAGGATGCAGCGTCTGCATCTGTTTTATCATCAACTTTGATTAAATGGTAACCAAATTGAGTTTTAACCGGGTCTGTTACGACTCCTACTTCTGCTGTCTTTGCAGCTTCTTCGAATTCTTTAACCATTTGGCCTTCTTGGAATGTGCCTAATTTTCCGCCTTGATCTTTAGAAGGACATGTTGAATGTTCTTTTGCAGCGTCTTCGAATTCAACTTCCCCTGCTTCGATTTTTTCTTTAATCTCTTTTGCTTTTTCTTCATCTTCAACTAGAATATGAGATGCAGTAAACTGCATTGGCTTTTGGAAATGTTCTTTATGGCTTTCGTAATACTCTTCCAAGTCTTCGTCTTTTAGTTCAATTGTGCTTAAAAGTTTGTTGATCGCATATTGTTTTAAAAGATTCTCATTAGATCTCTCAACTTCTTTTAAATAAGCTTCGTCTTTATCCAGCCCTTGTTTTTTCGCATCCAAGAACATTAATTCCTGATTTACCAATTCATCTGCAACTTTTTTAAGGCCTTCTTCGTTTTGGAACTGCATGCCTTGATTTCCCATCATATTAATAAAGTTTTGAACTTCTTCTTTTGTTAAATCTCTTCCGTTGATTCTAGCCATTACATTGTTTTCTGTCATTTTATTCTCCTTTAATTCTTATTCCATTTTTATAAAATTCGATTTTTCCGTTTTTCAAAAGCCGTCCGACAGCTCTTTTGAAGCTTGCTTTGCTGATTGAAAATAAATTTCTAATCTCGTCTGGATCGGACTTGTCGTTAACCGGCATAAAACCGTCATTTTCAGTTAATATCTCATAGATCATCGTAGCATCTGTATCGATCTCCATAAAGCCTCTCTCTTTTATAGAAAGATTAAGCCTTCCGTCTTCTTTAACAGATGAGACTCTTGCAGAAACAGATTCGCCTATACTTAATACGCCCTTGCATTCTTCTTTTGGAAGCAATGCTTCGTACTGATCGTCTACTGCGATGAAAGCGCCGATATCATCTACGATATTATAAATCGTACCGGTAATCCAGTCGTTTTCTTTATAAGGGGAATCCTGCCTTAAATAATCTCTTATTTTCATCGTTGCACAAAGCCGTTCTGAACGGTCGATATAGAGAGCCATTAAATATTTTCGTCCTCTATCAAGCTTTACTGTCTGCTCTTTAAAAGGTAAAAACAAATCCTTCTCTAACCCCCAGTTTACAAATGCTCCGATTTTCGTAATTTCCTTTACTTCCAAATGGGCTATTGTACCTAAAGTAACATAAGGTATCGTTTTTGTTGCGATAAGTCTGCTGGAGTGGTCTTTGTAGATAAATACGTTTATCTTGTCCCCCGGCTTATCACTTTCTTCCAATTCTTTTCCAGGTAGAAGAACATCTTCTTCTGGATCTTCAACACCTTCTATTCCTAAAAAAGCACCTGAGCTTTTAATCCTTTTTAATAATAATTCTTGAACTTCGCCTAATTCTATCATTATTTCACCTCCTTCTTCCGCACCTTATAATAGATAAAGGCGCCTGTTATAATAAGCAATGCACTTAATAATTGTGAAACTCTGAAACTTCCAAAATACAAGCTGTCCATTCGAAGTCCTTCTACAAAAAACCTCAACGTTCCATAGAGGATTAGATATAGAGACAGAACTTCACCATGGTTTTTCTTCCACTTTCTCAAATAGATAAATAGAAAAGCAAATATCATAAGATTTCCTAAAGATTCGTAGAGAAATGTCGCATGATATCTCTGCCCCTCTATCAATACAGAAATCGGGAAATCCGTCGGTGCTCCATAGGCTTCTTTGTTTATAAAATTACCCCAGCGGCCGATAGATTGACCTAGAGCAAGCCCCGGCATATAAAGATCGGCCATCTGCAGAAAAGATATCTTTTTTTTCCTACAGTATAGGTACCCAACTAAAACCCCTGCAATAATACCGCCATAGATCGCAAGACCTCCTTCTCGTATATCGAGAATTTTCGTTAGATCTTTACTGTAGTAATCCCAGCTGAATATAACATAATAAAGTCTGGCGCCGATTATAGAAAAAGGAAGAATCCAGATGATAAGATCTTGAACATAATCTTCCGGGAAATTTTCGAACTTTGCATTTTTCGAAGCCACTGCAACACCAGCGATAAATCCTATCGCGATCAGCACTCCGTACCACATGATGTCAATTCCAAATAAACTAAAGGCCGTTTCACTTACAGGTGGAGTCATAGGCTGCCTCTTTTCTTATTCATTTTCTAAATCTGCATTTTGCCAATTATGGAATACAGACTGTACATCGTCATTATCTTCAAGCATGTCAATCATTTTCTGAAGTTTCTTTTGAGCCTCGGGATCTTCTACGTCTGTTTCATTTTGCGGAAGATAAAATAAATCTGCTGTGTGGAATTCATAGCCGTTTTCTAAAAGGTTATCTCGGACTTTGGCAAAATCATCCATGGAAGTTGTTACGACAAATAAATCCTCTTCCATTTGTACATCTTCTGCTCCTGCCTCTATGGCTTCTAACATGAACTCTTCTTCATCTTTATCCTTTTTATCGATGGTTAAAACACCTTTGTGATCAAACATAAAGATTACAGAACCGTTTTGTCCCAAATTACCTCCAAACTTATCAAAAGCATGTCGGATATCCGCTGCAGTACGATTTCTGTTATCCGTTAAACAATTTACGATAACAGCAACACCTTCAGGACCGTATCCTTCATAGATGATCTTTTCATAGCTTGCCCCGCTATCTTCTCCTGAACCTTTTTTTATAGCTCTTTGGATATTATCGTTAGGCATATTTTCTGCTTTTGCTTTTTCAATTGCTGATTTTAAAGAGGGATTATAATCTGGATCCGGGCCGCCTTCTCGTACGGCTACAGATATCATTCGAGCGATTTTAGTAAATATTTTACCTCGTTTCGCATCTTCTTTCCCTTTTTTATCTTTAATACTAGACCATTTATTATGTCCTGACATTTCAAACACCTTCCTCTTGCTTCATAGATTGATACATAACTAATAGATTATACCATAATTAGAAAATGTATTGTAGGTATCTAGTCTAGCACTATTTTGTTTTTTTCTTTTTTTAATAACAGATCTCCCTGCTGGATCTCCCCATTGCCGTTTGTTAGATTCATTATCGTTTCATTAAAGTCTTTTATCTGCTCTTCTTCTATTAGATAATCGAAAAATACTTTGTCTAAATATTCTTTATTTTTAAGATTCCACTTTTTGTTTGCCGTGGTATTTTCGATACTTCCTAAATAACTGTAATCCGCAGTAAGTTTGATTTCCCAGAAAGTTCGGACATCAACTTTTTCTACAAGGGTTTCGACAAGTTTTGCAGCTTTTCCATAGGCACGGATAAGACCGCCTTTTCCAAGCAGTATCCCTCCGAAATATCTGGTTACCACAATACAAATATTTGTAAGATCTTCTTTCTTTATATATTCAAGGATGGGTACACCTGCAGTTCCTTGGGGTTCTCCATCGTCACTGTATTTTTGAATCTCTTTATTTTTGCCGATAATATAAGCATAGGTGTGATGTCTTGCGTCTGGATATTTCTTTTTTATTTCTGAAATAAAGGAAACGGTATCTTCTTCCTGGATGCATTCTTTTACGGATGCGATAAATTTTGATTTCTTCTCGACGTGAAAGCCTTCCCCTCCGCCGTGAATCGTTTTATAAATTATCACTGTCTTTCACTCTTTCGTATTTTTTATATTTCAAAAAAGATGCATCATTCATAAAAACAGTTATCGATGCCCCTTCTTCTACATACTCCATGCCTTCTGTTTTGAAATTCTTTAAAAGATTATACAGTATTTCTTGGTCTTCATAAGGAATCAATAAGGATCTTTTTTTCTCATCTTTAGCAAGAATTTCTTCGATTTTTTCTTTTAAACGAAGAATGTCTTTCGGATCAAGTGCTGAAATAAATATCTTGTCTTCAATGTCTGCATAGAGAAATTCTTCCCTTCTTTCTAAGAGATCAACTTTATTAAAAACAGTTAAAACAGGTATTTGAATATCCATATCTCTGAGAAGTGCCCGAGTTGTTTCCCTTTGTATATCAACATTATCGTTATTGGAATCCACAACTTCTAAGATTAGATCTGCATAGCGTATTTCTTCGAGAGTACTTTTAAAAGCTTCTATCAAAAATGTAGGCAGATCTTCGATAAATCCAACAGTATCCGATAGTACGATTTCTCGGAATTCATTTAATTTAACCTTTCTTAGGGTTGTATCCAATGTATGGAACAACTGATCTTTTGCATCGAAAACTTCCCCTTCCTCTCCTAAAAACGCTTTTGCAATCGTTGATTTTCCTGCATTGGTATAGCCGATAATCGATATTTGAGGAATCGGATTTTTGATTCGTTTGTTTCGTGTAATCTGTCTTGTATTTTCCACTTGTTCCAGCTGCTTTTTAATCTGGCTCATCTGCCTTTGAATTACACGGCGGTCCAACTCCAGCTTCTGCTCCCCGGGTCCTCTTGTTCCGATACCTGCTCCTTCTCTCGAAAGATAATCTCTATATCCGATAAGCCTTGGAAGCCGATATTTCAACTGTGCAAGCTCCACTTGAAGAACCGCTTCTTTTGTTTTAGCTCGTGTTGCAAATATATCGAGAATAAGATTTGTTCTATCAACAATCTTGGCGTCAAGGGTATTTTCCAAATTCTTCATTTGGCTGCCGCTAAGCTCATGATTAAAAATTATAGTATGAGCATCTAGTTTTTCCATTTGATCTTTAATTTCTTCCAATTTACCAGATCCGACATAGGTTCTCGAATCGATACGATCTCTCGGTGCTGTGACAGAAGCTGCTGCTTCACCTCCTGAAGACTCTACCAGTTCTTTTAACTCTTTTATTCTATTTTCATAGTCATAATTATTTCTGCTTTTTAGTTCTACTGTTACGGTTATTACTTTTTCTCTCATAGTCTCTCCTTTGCATATAGTATAACATTTATGAGCTTCTCTTTTTCATTCGGATCGTTAACAAAGAAAACCGCATATGATATAATCTTTTATATATCAATTAGGAGGTCATCATGTTTAAATTCAAAAAAGGCCAAGGTATCAATCGGTCTCATCGAAGAATTAAAAATTTTTTGACCGGTCTTATAATTTTCTTCACCTTGGTTATAGGAGGTCTTGGACTTGCTGTAGTGGGTATCATCAAAGATGCCCCTGATATCGATATGGCAAATGTCAGCGATCAGCTTAAGCAGACCTCAACCATAGTAAATCAAGATGGCGAAATTATAGAAAATGTCCAAACATCTGAATACAGAGAATTGATCTCTCTAGATAAAATACCCCAGCAGCTGACAGATGCATTTGTTGCTGTAGAGGATGAACGTTTTTACAGTCATTCAGGTGTTGACCCTCTCGGAGTAATGAGAGCAGTGGTGGATAATTTGAAAGCCGGTTCTATTGTACAAGGTGCATCTACAATCGCACAGCAGTTAGCTCGAAACTTATACTTATCAACGGATCAAAATTTCGACCGTAAAATTAAAGAAGCCTATCTAGCTTTGCAGCTGACCGAAGCATTAGGTCAGGATGGAGTTTTAGAAGCTTATATGAATCGTGTGTACTTAGGTCAAAATGCCTATGGCGTTCAGGCTGCAAGTAAAATTTATTTCTCTAAAGATATCGATGAAATTACATTAGCAGAGGCAGCCACATTAGCCGGTATTGTCAAAAGCCCGACGAATCTTGCTTTATATCGTACAAAAAGCCCTGGAGATGTCAGCGACGAAGACACTGTCGTAGGCGAAGTACGGCTAAACGGCCATAATTATACAGCAATACTAAATAACAACACTTTAGAACGACAGAAATATGTATTATCGAAAATGCTTGAAACAGGCAAGATTGACCAAGCTCAATTTGAACAAGCCTCAGCTGAAGATATCGCATCTTCTATAGATCCTGGCAGACAGTCGGAAAAAATATTATCTGCATATTACTCTGACTTGATTCAGTCTCAGGTGACTTCAAAGTTAGTCCAAGAAGGAGGCTATACAGAAGAAGAAGCTAAAAATATGCTTGTTAACGGCGGAATCAAAATTTACAGCAGTGTGGATATGGATCTGCAAAAAGAAATTGAAGAGATATATAATAACTTTTCTTCTTATATCTTAAGAGGCCGCGGCAGCAGCAGCCGTCCAGCGCTTTTAAACTATTCTGCAGACGGAAATGGCAATATTACAAATGCAAATAATGAAGTTATCTACTTCCAACGTTCTCAAATGATTAATAGTCAAGGCAGAGTGGTTATTCCTAGTTCTCAGTTCGAAATAACAGAAGACGGCGGCGTTCTTTTTAAAACAAACAGACTTCGCTTAAACGGCAACCAGCTTGATATTGTAGATTATTACTCTGTTAATAACAATAACAACCTTGTAACCCACGAAGTCTCAAAAATCACGATACCAAACGGACAAATTACTCAAACAGACGAAGGTTTAAAGCTAGACCGAAATTATATAAAAGATAATGAAGATTTTTATACAATTAACACAGAAGGCAATATGGTGTTAAATGATGCTTATTATATTGTAAACACAGAAGGGGTTCCTCAGCCTCAAGCTTCAACGGTGATTATCGACCATAAAAATGGAGCGATTAAAGCTGTTGTAGGCGGACGCTCCTCCCAAGACGAACAGCAAGGCTACAATATCTACAACCGAGCTACAAAAATTCCTAGACAGCCCGGCTCTACGATGAAGCCTCTAGCCGTCTATACACCGGCTTTAGCCAACGGCTATACAGCTGCTTCTGGAATCGATGATGTTCCTTTCTATAACAACGAAGGCGAAAGATGGCCAAACAACTGGTATAACGGTTATAAAGGCATTGTCTCCCTGCGTGAAAGTGTAGAACAATCTATCAATGTAAATGCAGTAAAGACATTGGAAGCTGTGACAATTCCTAAATCAAAAGAGTTTTTAACAAATTTCGGTATTATAAATCCGAATAATATGAATGCAGACCACTTTGTTACTGCAGATGAAAATCCAACTGTCAATGACGAGAATTTGGCTATGGCTCTCGGCGCTATGACAGAAGGGCTCACCAATCTAGAATTAACAGCTGCTTACGCAGCCTTAGCAAATGAAGGAACTTATGTTGAACCTCTTACCTTTACAAAGGTGGAGGACAGTAAAGGAAATGTACTTCTCGATCATCCGCAAAAGAGAGTTCAAGTCGTTTCTCCACAGACAGCTTTCGTAATGACAGATATTCTAAGAACTTCTGTAAATTATAACTATGCAGTTTCAGCAAAACATCACAGCATTCAAGTAGCTGGGAAAACAGGTACTACTCAAGGTAATCAGGACTTATGGTTTGTAGGCTATTCTCCTTACTATACAATCGGTACTTGGATGGGATTCGATAATCAACAGCTGAAACTATCCTATAACGGTGGAGAAGCAGTAGACTTCTGGGGCATTATCAACGATGCAGCTCTTGCAAATAAAGAAGCTATGGATTTTAGAGAACCAAATGGTATTGTCCGAAAACAAGTATGTACACTGTCCGGCAAACTTCCAAAACAATCCTGTTATAACGATCCAAGGGGTGTCGTAAAAACTGAAGTATTTGCTGCAGGAACAGAGCCGA
Organism: Gallicola sp. Sow4_E12; assembly: GCF_052116305.1. Classification (NCBI taxonomy): domain Bacteria; kingdom Bacillati; phylum Bacillota; class Tissierellia; order Tissierellales; family Peptoniphilaceae; genus Gallicola; species Gallicola sp. Sow4_E12. The sequence continues at coordinate 30,617 of NZ_JBQKLI010000007.1, forward strand.
CAGAATATTGTCATGTTCACGAAGGACAGTGGGGAAATTCTTATATTGTGCGTCCTGTCCCCTACGATCCGGCGAAAAACGATTATATTTATCCAGATGACTGGAGATATACGAAAGAAGGAAGAGCTTATTATCAACGTCAGCAACAGCAGCGAAGATGGAATGAACAAAGAAACAATCAGCGTCGTCAGGAACGTGAAACAGATGATGAGAACGATAACGAAAATAATAACGAGAACAATCAAAACAACAATAATCAAAATAATCAGAATAATCAAGACTGGAACAACCAAAACAACAATAATGATAACAACTCTACGAATAACAATTCTAATCAAGGAAATAATTCCAATAGAGGAAATAATTCGAACACAAGAAACAACTCGGATAACAGGAATAACGATTAAGACTTTCATTAAAAAACTATCTATTAAAAAAATAGATAGTTTTTTCTTGCTTTTAATCTAAATTTATTGTATAATTTATTTTGTCGTTAAGAAGTTTTAAAGAAATAAATTTTCTAAAAAAACTCTTGACAAAGAAAAAACCATTTGTTATTATTATAAGGTAATCGCTAAGGCGGTTTGGTGGGTGTGGCCTAGTTGGTTAGGGCGTCAGATTGTGGCTCTGAAGGTCGTGGGTTCGAATCCCATCATCCACCCCAGTAGGCGGGAATGGCGGAATTGGCAGACGCGCTAGACTTAGGATCTAGTGTCATTGACGTGGGGGTTCAAGTCCTCTTTCCCGCACCATATAAAGCAGGTATCGTACCTGCTTTTTTTCTTTATCTTTTTTAATAAGGAGATTTCTATGAAAGCTGTTTATATCATTCCGATATTTTTTATACTTCTATTTCTATATCTTTATCTTCAAGTGAGCTGGTTAAGGATACGTAAAGTTCATATTAAAAGCAGTAAACTGAGTCGTGATTATAAAATACTCCATCTGACAGATATTCACGCGAATCCTTTTATTCGTTATGAAAACATATTTTCTTCCATTCAGAATGAAAAACCGGATCTGATCTGCATCACCGGCGATATTATAAAAAAAGACTCGAAAGAGCTGGAATCTTTAAAAGAATTGTTCGAGAATTTAGAAAAAACAAAACTTCCCCTCTTCTTTATCTATGGAAATCATGATCTTCGTCATAAAAGCAGAAAAAAGATAGAATCCTTCTTAAAAAACTATCCTGTGCATATTTTAAAGGATGAATCGTTTGAATTTGAGAAGGATATTCTAATAAACGGTTATGACCATAAAAAGCACCTCGCCCCTTTAAACAAATCAGAGGAAAAGTTCACCCTCTCTTTAGTCCATGACCCTATTTTGTTTGTGCGTAGCATCGAACAAAGCGATTTGGTTTTATGCGGCCATACACACGGTGGACAAGTTCGTTTTCCCATTATAGGCGCTGTATATGTTCCGAACCAGACCTTCAAACCAAAATACAGCAAAGGCTTATATGAAACTGAAAAAGGCTCTATCTATATCGACAGCGGTCTCGGCTATTCTATGCTCCCTCTTAGATTTTTAAACCCGATCCAAATGTCCTATATACTGATAAAAAAGAGTGGAGAGTCATAGAGTAAAGATGTGGCGAAAAAGCTATGCTTTTCTATGTTGTATAGAGACTCTTATTACACTAATTATATCTAAAAAATTATTATTTTATTCAGTCTGAAAATAATATAAAAAGGAATCCAAATCGGATTCCTTTTTTGTGTAATTAATAATTTTTTTTATTATGTTTTCGAACAAGAGAAAATCAGCATGTCTTCCCTATCTTTATAGTAAAGAAACACGTTCCATGTTTCTTCCATATCTCCACTCTCTCACTCTCTTACTCTTCACTCTTTATTTTGAAACTCTTTCACTCTTTTTAAAGTTTAACAGTCCATTCAAATGGATCTTCGATTTTTCCTGTTTGAATGCCGAATAATGTATCATATATTTTTTGACTGTACGATCCTATTTCTCCGTTATTAAAGACCATATCTTCCCCTTCATACGTAAGGCTGCCGATTGGCGAAATAACTGCTGCTGTTCCTGTTGCAAATACTTCTTCTACTAATCCATTTTTATAAGCTTCTACAATTTCATCTATGGTTATCTGTCTTTCTTCTACCGTTTCTCCCCAATGTCTTAAAAGCTCTAAAACACTTTTTCTTGTAATTCCAGGAAGAATTGTACCAGACAAACTTGGAGTGATGAATTTTCCGTCTATTTTGAAAAAGGCGTTCGAAGTACCAACTTCTTCTATATACTTATGCTCAAGAGAATCCAGCCATAAAATCTGCTGATAGCCAAGTTTCCCCGCCTTTTCTTGTGCTGCAAGACTCGAAGCGTAGTTGCCTCCGCATTTCGCCTCTCCAGTACCGCCCCGTACTGTACGGGCATACTGATCTTCTACATACATATGCGTAGGCTGAAGTCCTGTAGCATAATAAGCGCCTACTGGGCTTAATATAATCATAAATTTATAGCTGTTGCTGACACGTACTCCTACATAAGGATCTGTCGCAAAAACAAAAGGTCTGATATAAAGGGATGTTCCCTCTGCATCCGGAACCCAATCCTTGTCCACTTCAACTAACGCTCTTAATGCTTCCATAAAAACTTCTTCATCAATTGCAGGAATACACATTCTTTCGTTCGAACGGTTTAATCGTCTTGCATTTTCATAGGGACGGAAAAACTGAATACTTCCATCCGCTAAGCGATAAGCTTTTAGGCCTTCAAAGGTTTCTTGGGCATAGTGAAATACCATCGCCGCTGGAGACAATTCTATAGGTCCATAAGGCAGAATCTGTGCATTATGCCATCCTTCCTCTGGATTATAGTCCATAACAAACATATGATCCGTAAATTCAGTACCAAAGGATAGTTTTGTTGGATCCACTTGTTCTTTTGGAGCTTCTGTTTTTGTAATTTTAATTTCCATTTTTCACACACCTTCATTATATAATATCTTTTTTCATATTATATCACAGAATAATAATCATGTACTGACGTTCCAAACAGCTAGAACTTTATACAGTTCCAATGCCATGGCTAAGAAATCTATAGACTGCATAACATTTACATAACCATTCCTTTTATTTTTTAGTTAAATAAAGCTACCCAGTAGTATTCTCCGTTCTTTTCGTAAACACCTATGCCAACCTTTGTCATGCCGGAATTCAGCATATTCGCTCGACTCGCTGGATCTCCGAACCATCTGGTCACCGCTTCATAGGGATTTGGATAGTAGCTCATGGTAATATTTTCTTTTGATACATTTTCTTCAGTAATTACCGTTCCATCTGGCCTTTCGTGAGCAAACTTAGCAGCGATTTCTTCTGCACGCATATTAGCCAAAGCTGTTAAATCATCATCTAGTGTTATAGGCGCAATATCTCTTTGATATCTTTTCTGATTCAAATTGCGCAGAACTTGATCGGAAAGAGTGTGTGTTGTTGGGTTTTGGGAATGAGGGATTTCGTTTGGATTTCTCATTTTATCCTCAATACTTGTTTTAACACTTTCAGATACTGCTTTTTCCCCACCTATAATATATCCGCTGGCTGCAGAACTTAGAAAGTCGTCATAAGACTCATCGATACTGCTTCCCGCTAAAAGGATAGGCGAATCTTTCCCTACTAAATAAGAGGCGCTTAATGCGTCTGCAAACTCGGTTCCTGTTGCAATGATAGGATTATTATAATCCCTATCAAAAATCGTTGCTTTATTCGTATCGTAGCGGTTTCTTCCAGAGAGCACTTCCCCCCTTGGATTTTTGATGACACCGCCTACTGTATACTGATAGTGGTAGATAGGATCAGGAATTTCGTCATTTCGGATTAATTTTAAACCGAGATTTCTCGTTTTTACAAGATTCACCGCACTTAAAGCGTCTGGAAAATTTTCCCCTGAAGCAAGTATTACGTTTTTTATATTGTAATAGTCGTTTACAGCCTCGCTTGTCTCATAACGGTTCCTTCCTGAAATTCTAGTAGTTTGAATTCCTTTATCGTTCAACTCTTCTTCCAAAGAAGTTCCAACTGCTGCTGACCCCCCTATAATAAAGGCCTTTGTTACTGAAGAGGTTAGCAGCTCTCTAGCTGTTGTTGCCTCTGATACTAAAAGAATAGGCGCATTCTCCTTATGAGAAACAACACTTGCCATGATAGCATCGGGAAACTTTTGTCCATTTACAATGACAATCGTCTCGACTCCCTGAGATAAATCTCGAATTTTTCTGCTGGTTTCATAACGATTCCTTCCTTCAATACGAACAAGCTCTCCCTTTGCCATAGCTGCTGTAGGCAACGCTAAAGTTAAAGATACCATAGCTATTGCGAGAGCTGCTTTTTTAACTATTTTTTCCGCTTTTTTCATCCCTTACCTCCAATATTTTAACAATATTATAACATAACAGATGAAGGAAAATATCGCAAAGCTCTCCATTAAAAAGAAACAGTATTATTAGAAATCTGTATAAAACCTAAAAAGCCGACGGATTATGATCTCCATCGGCTCACAGGAATTAAGAACGTTTATAATAATTTGTATAATATTTCTTTATACTGTCGAAAGAAGATTTTGCAGAGAAAATTCCGCCAACAGCATATCTGCCGTTGTCAGGATCCCACTGGCAGTAAGCATCCATTAGATTTAATCAAAGAACTCTTTCTTCCTCTTCTGCATGAATTCTTGTATATCCTTGTACCTCTTCCCTTCGTTGATGTCCAAGATAATATCTAACGATAATATCGTTATTATTTTTCTCGATAAATTCTTTTACACCATAAAAACATGCTATATGATCCCTTCTTCCTCGACTGTTATCGAATCCTTTATTTTCATCTAATGTACGAATGTAAATCGGGGTATCCTTAAAATAACTGCACACACTTTTCACAGCGTTATATACCTGTTCTTTTGTCAGCTCTTCATTTGGATATCCGTAATCGATAAAGGCTTCGGCAGGATAACCCAGCCGCCGCAAAACATCCATCACTTCCCTTTCTCTTGCAAGATGCATCTCTTCTTGTCTATTTCTGCACGATTTTCTAAACGAAGCCTTTTGTTGATTTTTTCAACTGCAATACTTTTGTCGCCGTTTGTCATTTGAATAATGTATATTTCCTTTCCATCTTTTCTGTCTTTCAGCATCTGCAGGCCCATAGCCAACGTTTCATCATCTTGATGGGGATTCACATATAATGCCACACCTTTTCCATTTTGTATCCTCCCCCCTATAAGCGTGAAATTATATTTTGAATTTTCAGGAATCTCTTTCGTACTTTTTTTTACAAGAAGTATGTTTTCGCCATTATTACAAAGTGTCACTCCGGCTAATGCATCCGCAAAGTGTTCTTCTGTTGTAACAAAAACATCACTTTGATTTTTGTAAAAACTTTCCTGAACAGCTAGGGATGTTTCATAACGATTCGATCCTGTTATACGTATCGGTTTTTTCACTTTCTTTTCGATTGATCTGCTGAGAACCCCTTCTCCCCCTACAAGATAAGTTGTTCTGGGATCGATACCATCTATATCCAGCTTTTCTCCCTCTTTATCTGAAATAATAATAGGAATTTGATTTTGGTAAGCATAAGCGCTTATGGATAAAAGATCTGCAAATGCGGAGGCATTCGTTATAATTATTGTTTCTGGTTTTTGAGTAAATACATATTCATTTACTTTCTTATTCGTGTCAAATCGATTCTCCCCAAAGATTCGAATCACATCATGCCCTTCTTGAAGCTCCTCTTCTATGAGAAGAAGAGATAACTTTATTTCCCCCTATTATAAACACTTTTTCTGCTTGAATCCGAGAAATTTCAGATTTATTTCTTGGATCTAGTTCTTTGCTCTGATTTAAAAGAATCGCAGCATTTTCTTTCTTCGCTAAACTGATAGCCGATATTGCATCTGAAAAGCTAGAACCGTTTACAAGAATTACATTATCCCTTACTCTTCTTTTAGAAATTTCAACAGCTGTTTCGGTGCGGTCTTTCCCTGCTATTTTCCCCTCTGCTGCGGCCGCTGTTTTCATTGGACTCGTGAATATTATTATAATTGTTATCAAAAATATCATCAATAATTTCACCCTATGGTACATCATAACTATATGTATTTCCTTTAAAAATAATTTATTGGTTTCTAGTCACAATATGTAACCGATACCATAAGCCGTATTATAACATTTATACAATAAAATGGAATATCATTTCCTAAAGTCCGTAATATTTTTACAATATAGGTATATAAAGCAATGTTTAAGGGATATTATTGTAAATAATGAACTGTCTTTGCATAAGAATAGTTAGCATCATTGCTAACCGCTTTAGGAATCCCGCTATTGATATATAGAATTTAATGTATATTTCATATGGCGTATCTAAAGATAATATCAGTATCTGCCTCATCTTCTATCAAATTAACAAGAACGAACAGGATCCTTTTGCAAAATATAATTACTTCGTTTAGCGATGAAATTCTCAGATTGACATTTTGCTTGACATCATGTAAAATTTAAAGGACGTCAAAAGTACAACCATTGATATTTACAGCTTTGCATCAGTAGCTCAACGGATAGAGCATCGGTCTTCGGAACCGAGTGTTGGGGGTTCGATTCCTCTCTGATGCGCCAAAACGATAGGCTTTTGTCTATAGTGTTTTAATAGACACATAGCGTTAAAAAAGGCTTCTTGGAAAATTCCAAGAAGCCTTTTTGTTATATTCTTTCTTTATTGTACCTTTAGATATCCATATTCTTTTTTCTTAGCATTATCATAACTGCTTCTAATGTTCCTCCGCCTACAGCTCTAGCCTTGTCGGAAATCGTATAAACGAACTCAGGGTTTACACGGGGATCTACATCGCCTGTTTTAAAGCCTTTTGTCACATAACTTCCATCTCTTATCATACCTCGGACGATTCCCGGGATCTTTGCTCTGATTTCTTCTCCCTCTACTATCGCCAGTACTTCCCCTTTTTCCACTACAGAACCTAAATCTTTGAGGACTTTGACCTTTCCTTCTACCGGCGCATAGAGGACTCTGTCTGTTGTATGTCCGTCGATAGCCCCCGGCGCTCCTGAATTCGGAGCTGGCTCTCCTTCGAATATCAGCCTTCCCAAATCATGGCCTCTTTTTGTTTCTACAACGATATCTACATCAACACCTGCCGTAAATCCAGGTCCGATAGCTATCGTTATGGGGGCCATATCTTTTGTTGTTCCTAAATTCTTCTTTGCTAAGATTCCATCTACTATAATATCCGGCTTTATTTCTTGTATAACAGCAAGCTCAGGGTCTACAATGACAGCTACTTTATCTTCTGCCCAAGCCTTTTCTACTTCATTTTTGTCGCTGCATTTTTTAGCAGTTACATCTTCTACTGTTGTTTCACCATCGAAAACCGCTTCGCTTAGAGAGACATATCGTCTTATGGATGTTGGTTTTTCAATTTCGCATGCGATAACTCGAAAACCCGCCCTATGTAGTTTCTGAATGGAACCTGTTGCGATATCACCGGCCCCTCTAAATATTATAATTTCGCCTTTCATCTAACTCTCCTTGTATTTATTGTAATTTTCCATAGTATCTATATCTAATCCTTCTATAGGATGGTTAAAATCTATTTTTACGCTTTCATCCCATTCTTTTTTAATCACAACGGATCCTCCCTGATCTCCTTTGATATTCAGCAGATCCTTTTTTAGCCGATGAGGAAAAATTACTGGATTTCCTTTTATGCCGCAAAAAAAAGGCAGGGTGATCTTATCGGAGTTTTCATCAAATATCTGTATAAGATGAAGAATTGTTTCCTTCTTTAAAAAGGGCTGATCCGCTACGAAAAACATATACCCTTTGCTTTCAGATGCTTTTTCAAGACCTTTGATGATCGAGAGGCTTTGTCCTTTATATGCTTCTGGATTCATTACAATAGTAAAATTTTTTCCTTTTGAATATTCTGCGATATAGTCTTTTGAGGTTACGATAATTTTTTCTTTAAAAGGCAGTTCAGAAATTATATCCACAATATGCTGATACAGCATCTTTCCTCTAAAGGGCAGCTTTAGTTTATCTTCTCCCATTCTCCTGGATAAACCGGAAGCCATTACAATGGCAGCGATATCATTTGTTTTATTCATCTTTTTTCCTTTATACATAGGGTTATTTTAACACAACGATAACCTTTCTTCAATGAAAAAAGAGCTATGAATCCATAGCTCTTTTAAAGGTTTTATTTCTTTTTCTTGCTGTATGCTGTTTCATCCATAGGAAGTTCTCTTCTAAAGTTGCCGTCCATAGCATAGTATGCTCCTTGGATAGCTGCAGCAGTTGGAATTGTAACGATTTCGCCTAATCCTATCGCTCCATAAGCAGCATCGATTCCTGGTTTTTCCACGATAATGCTGTGGATATTAGGAATTTGGTTTGCTTTTAACAGACCTAAAGAACCAAATTTCACTTTAGGAACACAGTCTACTAGCGGGAATTTCTCTGTAAGGGCATAACCCATACTCATAAGAACTCCCCCGTCAATTTGTCCTTCAATGGATAATGGGTTTACCGCTTTCCCTACTCCGTGTGCTGCATATACGTCTGTAACTTTTCCATCATCATCTAGTACTACTAAATGTGTTGCATAGCCGTAAGCGATATGAGATTTTGGATTTGGCTTATCGGATCCCATTGGATCTGTCGGCTCGAAATATTCTGCGAAATATTCTTTTCCTTCAAGATCCTCTAAAGATTTTCCGTCAAGATCCGCTTTTAATTTTTCACAGGCCATACGAGTTGCTTCCCCTGTAATAAGGGTTTGTCTTGATCCTGATGACGTTCCTGAATCTGGTGCGTTTTCTGTATCAGAGTTGAAGTATTTTGTCTTATCGTATGGAATATCCAGTGTTTGACAAGTAATTTGTGTTAATACCGTTCCAAGTCCCTGTCCTAGACAAGATGCTCCTGAGTGGATTTCTACTTTGCCGTCTTGGACTACAAGTCTGCATCGTCCTTTATCAGGAAGTCCAACTCCTACTCCGGCGTTCTTCATAGCACAAGCAAGACCTACATTTTTATTATTATCGAAATAAGGTTTCACCGCTTCTAGTGTTTCTGCAAGTGCAGTTGATGGGTCTGTAATCTGTCCATTTGGAAGAACTCCCCCTGGTCTGATTGCATTACGGTAGCGGATTTCCCATGGAGAGATCCCTACTTCTTCAGCTAATTTTGTAATCAAAGCTTCCATTGCAAAGTTAGACTGGCAAACACCGAAACCTCTGAAGGCTCCCGCTGGAGGATTGTTTGTATAGACACCATAACCATAAATATCAGTGTTATCATAGGCATAAGGTCCTACCGCATGAGTACAGGCTCTTTCAAGAACCGGTCCGCAAAGGGAAGCGTAACAACCTGTATCGAAATAGATTTCAGCCGTCATTCCTTGGAAGATTCCATTTTCGTCACATCCGATAGAGAATGTTCCTTCCATAGCATGGCGCTTAGGATGGAAGTTGATTGATTCTTGTCTTGTCATGCTGACTTTAACAGGTTTTTGAAGTTTCACTGCTGCAAGTGCTGCTAAATGCTGAACAGAAACATCCTCTTTTCCTCCAAAACCGCCGCCGATTAATTTATTTTCAATGATGATCTCGTCTGGTTCTACTCCAAACATAATCGCAACTTCTTGTCTTGTATCATAGGCTCCCTGGTCTGTTGTAAATACTTTTACAAGATAATCTTTATAAGGGAATCCGATAGCACATTCCGGCTCTAAGAATGCATGCTCTGTAAATGGTGTTTTAAAGGTGTCTTTTACTACATATTTTGCATTTTCTAGAGCTGTTTTCGCATCTCCGCGGGCAATATGTCTTGTCTGGCACATATTTCCATTAGAATGGATTTTTGGAGCATCTTCAGCTAAGGCATCTTTTATTGTACGGATAGGCTCCAATTCTTCGAATTCAATCTTAACAAGTTTTTTTGCTTCTTCTACTTTTTCTGGAGAATCCGCTACTACAAGGCAGATCGCATCTCCGATTCCTCTTGTGATTTCGCCTTCTGCGATAAATACATCCCAGTCTTGTTGAATATGGCCTACTTTATTATTTGGTACATCTTCAGCTGTAAAGATATACTCTACTCCTTCTAAAGCTTCTGCTTCTGATTTATCAATAGAAACGACTTTAGCGCGAGGATATTTTGTACGGATACAAGTACCATATACCATTCCTTCCATTTCAACGTCGTCTACATATTCGCCAGTACCTAATACTTTATCTTTCACATCGATACGTCTCATACGTACGCCTAATTCTACATTTTTATCTTCGCTTGAAAGTTCTTCTTCCCCTCGGATAATCTTTGCAGCCAGCAAAATACCGTCTATTATTTTCTTATATCCTGTACAGCGGCAGATATTTGTTCTAATAGCTTGTTGAACTTCTTCAAATGTAGGATCGGAATTTTTATCTAATAAACCTTTTCCGGCCATAACCATTCCTGGAATACAGAAACCGCATTGTACTGATCCTGCGTCTGCAAAAGCTTGAACAAAAGCGTCTTTTTCAAAAACTGAAAGCCCTTCAACTGTTAGCACTGATTTTCCTTCTAATTTTGATAATTTTGGAATACAAGCTCTTGTTGCCTTGCCGTCAACAAGTACTGTACAAGTGCCGCATGCTCCCTCGCTGCAGCCGTCTTTCACCGATTTTAATTTTAAATCATCTCTCAAGAAACGAAGCAGCGTTTTTTCTTCAGCTACGTCATATTCTTTATTGTTTACTATAAATTTTGGCATATGTAATACTCCTTTGATTTTTGTTTTAGAAAACTATTATAAATATGTATTTGTTTTGACAAAAAAATAACTAGCAAGATATAGTTTTCCTGTTTCTATTTACAATTATAGCATATTCCACCTCATAAAAAAAGCTGAATTTAGCCGTTATCTCAATGTTCATATATCGAATACTTTTTGAAAAGACCTCAATATGAGGTCTTTTTAATCTGTTTTTTTATTGTCTTTCTAAGAATTTTCCTGTTCCTGCAGACACTCTTAATTCACCATTATCGATGATAATTTTGCCTCGCTGGATTGCTTTATCCAGTTTAAAGCCAGACTTAAATCCTTCATAAGTTGTATAGTCGCAGGTGCTGTGGCGGTTTTCTTGAGAAATTGTATAGGAATTTTTCTCATAAATTACAAAATCTGCATCTGCTCCGATTGATATGCTCCCTTTTTTAGGGTATAGCCCGAATATTTTAGCAGGATTAACAACTAGTTTCTGTAATAACAAGTTTATAGAAAATCCACGTTTTGTTCCTTCTGTTAGAATAGTCTCTATTCTCTCTTCAATGCCCGGCACACCCCCTGGGGCTACTCTAAAATCATCTTTTCCATTTAATTTATCTCTTTCAAAAAAGAATGGACAATGATCCGTTGCAATAACATCTACTTCTCCCTCGGCTATTCCTTTCCAAAGTGCTTCTTTATCTTTTTCTTGTCTTAAAGGAGGAGCCATAATATATTTTAGACCTTCAAGGTCGCCCTTTTCAGTATACTTTTCTTCTGTTAACAGAAGATACTGGGGACAGGTTTCGCAATAAAGATTTTTCACCCCTCTACGGCGGGCTTCTTTTATTTCATTTAAAGCTTCTTGAGTAGAGGTATGAACAATATAAAGTTTTGGATAGTCTGCTAATTCTGAAAGATAGATCAATCGGTTCACAGCCTCTGCTTCTGTTGCATTTGGGCGTGTCTTCGCATGATAGATCGGTGTAAGATGACCTTCTTTTCCTGCTTCTTCTCGAAGGAGTGCAATCGAACCATCATTTTCACAATGGACACAGATTACAGTCCCAGATTTTTTTGCCGCTTGGAGAACTTTTAATATTTCCTCGTCATCAAGCATGCCGCCATAGGTTGTGTAAAGCTTAAGGCTGGAAATTCCTTCGTCTTTTAATTTTTGTAGCTCTTTAAGGGTTCCTTCGTTAACATCTTGAATCACTCCATGAAAACTATAATCTATAACCGCTTTTTCTCCTGCTATATCGTGATAGGTGTCAATCATAGACTGAAGGGTGCATCCTCTAGGTCCAAAGGCGATATGATCTACTACCGTTGTGGTACCGCCGAAAGCCGCCGCTACTGTTCCCTGATACCAGTCGTCTATAGAGCGATACTGTCCCAGATCCAAGTCTAAATGAGTGTGAACATCTATTCCTCCGGGCATAAGGAGATTTTCGTCTGCATCTATCTTTTCATCAGCTTCGATTTCTAATTTGCTTCCAATTTCTTTTATTTTTCCATCTTCGCAGTATATATCCGCTTTATAGCTTTGGAATCCATCATATACTGCGGCATTTTTTATTAATAGGCTCATTCTTTCCTCCCTATCTTTTAATAAAATACTCATCATACCAAATCAAGAATACATAAACCGTCCATAAATAACGCTGATTTAACGCCTTTCCTTGATAATGGTCTTCTAATAAACGAAGGAGTTTATCTGTATCGAAAAATTTCTTCGCCGTATCGCTTGATAATGTTTCTTTGAACATATTATAGTATTTATCCTGTTTCAGCCAGAACCTGATCGGCACCGGGAATCCTACTTTTTTTCTTTTTGCCCAATCTTCCGGCAAGCTGTCTGATGCAGCTTTTCTAAGAGCATATTTAAAGATATCACCGTTGACTCTATATTTTTCAGGTATCGTTGCAGCAACATTCATAACTTCTTTATCCAAAAATGGAACTCGAAGTTCCAGGCTATGGGCAGAGCTCATTTTATCTGCTTTTAAGAGTATATCTCCAGGCATCCATAGATTGATATCAAGAAGCTGTTTCTTCGTCAATTCACTGTCGTTTCTATGCTTCTCAAAGAACTCCCGTACGATATCATAAGCTGATGGTCCTTCTCTATATTCATCGAGTAAAATATCATCAGCCTGCTCTGGTGTAAAAATTTTAGCTTCGCCTACAAACTCTTCATAAGGATATTGTCCGCCTCGATTTAAGAAGTCTGTAAGATGAGTCTTTTTATATTTTACGGCAACATTTCGAAGTCCTCTTCTTATCGGGAAAGGCAGTTTTTTGTATTTTTTCATATTCGAACTTTCGCCATAAGCAAAATATCCGCCGAAAAGTTCATCTGCACCTTCTCCGGATAAAACAACAGTTGCATGCTTTCTTGCAAGTTCTGATAAGAAATATAAAGGCACTGCTGACAGATTCGAATGAGGCTCATCCATATGATACTGGATTAAAGGAAGTTTCCCTAAACAATCTTCTGCATCAACCATTACTTTATGATGCTTGAATCCGCAAAGATCAGAATACTCTTTTGCTATATCTGTTTCATTATAGAGATCTCCATAATCTGCAAATCCTACACTGAAAGTATCTTCTGGCTGAGATAAATACGTTACATAAGACGAATCGATTCCGCCTGAAAGAAATGCACCTACTTTAACATCGGACTGGAGATGGACGTCTACTGATTCTCTCATAACATTTTGTATATCTTTTACATACTCTTCTAAAGATTTATCTGTTGGATTAAAGGAAGCTTCCCAATATCTGCTGATCTCGATATTACCGTCTTTATACAGCATATAATGTCCTGCTGGAAGCTTATACACTTCTTTAAAAAAGGTTTCTTTCATAGAAGAATACTGAAAGGTTAAATAAGGTTTTAATGCCTTAGGATTTAGTTCTTTAATAAATTCTGGATTTTCTAAAAACCCTTTAATTTCCGAGCCGAAGATTAAATTTCCGTCTTTGGTATTTTGTGTATAGTAAAGGGGTTTTATTCCAAAAGGATCTCGAGCTATAAATAATTCTTTTTTCTTTGTATCCCATACAGCAAAGGCAAACATTCCTCTTAAACGGTCTAAAATATCTTTTCCCCAAAAATCGTAACCGTGGATTATAACTTCGCTGTCCGTTTCAGATTTAAACTTATAGCCTTCTTTGATTAACTCTTCTCTAAGTTCTTTATAATTATATATTTCCCCATTAAAGATCAAAATCTTAGTTCTATCCGCATTATAAAAGGGCTGATCCGCTTCTGAACTTAAATCAATAATACTAAGTCGTCTAAAACCAAAAGAAATATCGTCATTCTCATAGAATCCGCTGCTGTCCGGTCCTCTGTGAATAATTTTTTCTGTCATATTTTTTATCACTTGTGGGTCATATTCTTTATCTTTATGAATATATCCTATAATTCCACACATTTATATCACCTCGTATGTTTTTATTATCTCACAAATTCTTCCTGCTGAATAGATTCTAACTTTAAATTCACAGTATTGCAAATACATGATATAATTATTTTTTAGAAAGGATGTTTATATGGAAAAAATTGCTATTGCCACAGATTCTACCTGTGATTTAACAGAAGAAGAATTACAAAAATATGATATTCATACTGTATCCCTCCAGGTAATCTATCCGAACGGCGATACTTTCAGGGACCGCAGAGAAATCGACACTAAGAAGGTTGCAAAAGATTTAGTGGATCAAAACATAAAGACCTCCCTGCCTATAGGGAAAGATATCTTGGATTTATTAGACGAATTTTATGAAAATCAGTATACCCATGTCATTCTATCACCGCTGTCCTCAGGATTAAGCGGTACATACGAATTCATGAATGGTTTAAAAGCGGAATACGAAGGTAAATTAGTAATAGAAGTTATCGATCACAAGTCTGTATCTGCCGGTTTCGGCTATCCTCTAGTAATGGCTTCTAAGGCAAGGAGTGAAGGACACAGCTTTTCCGAGATTGTATCTTTATTAAATGAATATAGCAAAAATGTTGAGATCTATTTTGCTGTAGATGATTTGACATACCTTCAAAGAGGCGGAAGAATTTCTAAAGCATCAGAAGTAGTTGCAAATATTTTAGATATAAAACCGGTTATTACAGTCACTGAAAAGGGCACCCTAGAAGTAGATCAAAAAGTTCGAGGCATAAAAAAATCAATGAGATCCGTTGCAAATAAGCTTGTACAATTTTCGAAGGGTAGAGAAATCGAAAAAATCTTTATCGTTCATTCTTCAGCCCCAGAGAAAGCCGACTTTTTAAAGAACTGCTTTGAAAAAGCATTTCCAGATCAAAATATTGACCTGGAGATATATGAATTAAGCTCGCTGTTAACAGTTCATACCGGGCCAGGTCTTTGCGGAGCAGGAATTTTTATAAAACAGCATATATGATTCTCACTACAATAGAAAGAACCTGCAATAAACACTGTCTGCAGCAGCTTTTTGTATTCTTATCAACCAAATAGTACAGAGATCGGGGAATTTAGTGAGAAAGAAATTTTACAACTTTTAACTACAGTTTTAGCAAAACTATAGATAAATGAAAATAATATCTTATATTTCTTTTCCTTATTCGCTTGTTTTTACGCTGCTTATAGTTCTTATCTCCATGTCGTTTCCTATCTTCTCGCCATCATGTAATTAAAAAATGCAGAGCCGAAAGAGGCATCTGCATTTTTTGTATTTTTTTATCTTAGGTTATCGGAGCCAGGATTTTTATAGTTCTCGTAATCCCTTTTTGTCATAAGATCGACAATTTTTAAGTTTATTTCTACAGCTACTAATCCTGTCATTGACTGAATATGTTCGGATACAATTTCTTTAATATCGTCATATACTTTTTGAGCCGAATAACCGTGCTCCATTATAATACTTATATCAAATGCAGCTTCCTTTTCTCCGATCTCAGCAGACACGCCTTTTGTCATATCTTCTGATCCAAATGTTTCTTGAATTCCTGAAATTACGCCGCCTTTTAGAGCCAGCACCCCGGGAACTTGATACGCTGCTACAGATGCAATCTTCTCTATTGTCGACTTTTCAAATTTCAGTTTGCTATTAAGATCGACTGAAGGTCTATAGCCATTTACATTTAAATAGTCCGGATCATCATATCTGTTAAGATTTTTATTAAGGATATCAATATCTTCATTATCTGCCATTTTACTTCCTCCAAATGGTTAAAGCAGTATCGAGTTTAGAAAAGAAAAAGCACCCGAAGGTACTTTATCTTAAACCGCCATTTGTATTTTTATCTTCATTGTTAGATCGGTTTTTTTGTTCATATTCTTTGCGTGTCATAACGTCTTTTACGTTAACATTTACTTCTACCACGTCTAATCCAGTCATAAGATTCACTTGTTGGGATACGATTTGTTTAATTTTTTCGAAAATTTTAGGAGCTGATTTTCCGTATTCAACTATAATCTCGATATCCAATGCCGCTTCTTTTTCGCCAACATTCGCATCAACACCTTTTGTCAAGTCTCCTGAACCGAATCTTTCTTGGAATCCAGTAAATACTCCGCCTTGAAGATCAAGAACACCTTCTACTTCCGAACTTGCTATAGAAGCAATCTTTTCAATTACCGAATTATCAAAAGTAAGTTTGCTTACATGTCTGTTTTCTTGAATTCTATCTTCTCTTTCTTCTCTTTCCTTTTTATTTACATTTGCTCTTTCGTTATACGCTTGTTCATTAATATTTGCCATAATTACTCTCCTTTTAATTTTTTAGTTTTTTATCTTCTTAATAATTTTTCCAACCAGTTTATAACGTGAGGATTATTATCTTTATAAGCTCCTATTAAATAGCCAATTAAAGCTAATAATAGGATTAACAATGTTTCAAAAAAGCCCACAGTTATAAATAATATAGCGGTAAT
The DNA here is from genome assembly GCF_052116305.1 of Gallicola sp. Sow4_E12. Taxonomy (NCBI): domain Bacteria; kingdom Bacillati; phylum Bacillota; class Tissierellia; order Tissierellales; family Peptoniphilaceae; genus Gallicola; species Gallicola sp. Sow4_E12. The sequence continues at coordinate 47,332 of NZ_JBQKLI010000007.1, forward strand.
CACACCGATGATAAGTCCTATCACGGCGTACTTATTATTTTTATAGAATGTTTTGCTATTCTTATAAAATTCGCTATCTTCTGGTTTTTGAATATCTTTTTCTTCTCGTTTTTCTATGATAATGATTCTTTCGGCTTGAGGGTTTTCATTATAGTTCTCTATCTGCTTTTGATCCATAATATCCCTCCTTAAACCACTCTTCTGTTATTGTTTTTCTTAATATCAAAAAATTTTACTTTAACATTAGAAACAGGATAGCCGGTAAATTCTTCTAAAGATCTTTTTACTTCCGCTTTAAGTTCTGTTCCTAAAGCATCCAGCCCTACTGCCTGATCCGAAACACCGCAGTCTAAAGAAGCGTATATTGACGGAGTTTCTCCATTTTTGATATCAACGTCTACATTTGTATCCCTTACCTCAGGATATTGATTTGCAGTACTTCTTACATTGGATTCAATCGCTGCTTTCGAAATATAAAGCTCGCCCATTTTGTCCGTATCTCTTAAATAGTTTTTAAGAGACGGTGCTGCAATCCCAACAATAAAGAATATGAAAGCCCCTATTGCTGTAATAATGGCTAATACTGTTAGAAGATAATAGAACCACTCTTCTCCTGAAATACTCCTTAAACTTTGAGTAATACCACCATAATCAAATATCATAAAGTAAGAAAGGAAAACAGTTAGCAAAACGATAATGCCATAAATTACATAAACAAATTTCTTTAATCCACTCACTTTTATTCCCCCTTATATTATTATAATACCCTTTTTTACTACTATTTAAACATATTACTTTTATTGGATTGCTTTTATCGTTAGCATATGAGTAAACTTAAGCTATCATTTTAAAAGGATTACCTTCTTATGAAGATATATATACCCCTATATATATAATAATATCGTGTATATGAAAAATTTATAGTAAATACTTCATATAATCATTTTTTAGAAAACAAAAAAAGACATGATATAAAATCATGTCTTTTAAAAGTTTTATTCGCCTTGTTCCATAGCTTCTCTTTCTGCTTGTTCTTCCGCGATTGATTTCTTAGGAAGAATTAAGTTTAAGAAGAATACTACGATAGTTGCAAGAATTACAGGTGAACTTGTAAATACCATGTTGAACCAGTCTGGGAAGCTGGCAAAAGCAGCCTCGTTGATAGAGGTAACACCCATACCTAATGCAATACCAAGTCCTACAATTGTAGTATTACGAACTGACATTTCATCAGAAGTAATCAATCTCATACCACTCATAGTGATTTGAGCAAATACGGAAACTGTTGCTCCACCGATTATCGCTTGAGGGATAGAAAGCATGATAGCGCCGAATTTTGGAATAAATCCAGCAATTAAGATGATTAAAGCAGTAATTTTAAATACTTTTAAAGATACTACTTTTGTCATCGCTACGATACCAACGTTTTGAGAATATGTTGCAGTTGGAAGGCCTCCGATTAGAGATCCAATGATGGATCCAACCCCGTTTGCCATGATTCCTCCAGATAATTCTTTATCAGTAGGCTCTCTGTCAAGACCTCCGATTGTAGTAGAACTTAAGTCCCCTACCGCCTGTACAGAGTTTACGATGTACATAATAACCATTGTTGCAACAGCTGAACCTGGGAATACTAATCCTCCGCCGTCGATAGCTGCTACAGCTGGCATAAACTTAGGTAATGTAAACCAAGCTGCATTTGCAACTCCTTCAAAATTGACCATTCCTAATGCTACTGCTACAATGTAACCAACAATAATACCGATAAGAATTGCAGCAAGTTTAATAATACCTTTAGCATACATATTACAAATTAATACAATTGCTAGTGTTAAGAAAGCGATTCCCCAGTTTGCGAATGATCCATAATTTGGGTTGATTTCTGGGTTTCCGCCGCCTGCCATATAGTTTAAAGCTACTGAGTACAATCCAAGACCGATTGTAATTACTACTGTTCCTGCTACCATTGGCGGGAAGAATCTTCTGATCTTACCAATAACAAGACCAACGACGATAGCTACTGCACCACCGACGATCTGTGCGCCGAGGATTCCAGGAAGTCCTGCGTCTGTAGCTGCTATACTTTGGATTACCGGGATATAAGCAAAAGATACACCCATGATTACAGGAAGTCTTGCTCCAATAGGTCCTAAAGTAAATACTTGCAAGAATGTAGTAATCGCTGCAATAAACATTGCCGCTTGAATTAGATACACTCCGGTTTGCGGAGATATACGATCTCCTAGTGTGTTTGCTACAACGATTGCAGGTAATGTATTACCTACGACCATTGCTAACAAGTGCTGTAGTGAAATAGGTAATGCTCTTCCTAAACTAGGGTTTCCGTCCAGTTCAAAAAGAGAAGTACTTTTCACAGCATTTGTGTCTTTCATTGTGTTTTGTCCTCCGTTTTGTATTTATGTATAAATGACGATGTCATTTACCATCCTATGTACGAGTTCATCAGTTTAATCTGTTAAACTACTCTTCTATTATAGCATACGTTTTCTATAATATCACACTTTTTTATATTGGAAAGGCTAAAGCTAGGCTTTAGCCCTTCTTTTTATTACATATTTTTCCAGATTTCTGTAGCTCTTTCAATAGATTTAGCTTTGATAGCCATTTCATCTACTGTTGTAATAATTCTATCTTTCATAACGAATTTTCCGTTAATCATAGTATCGTTAACCATTCCGCCTGACATGCCGAATAAAACATGTCCTACCCAGTTCTGAGATCCCATTGGAGTATGAGGAAAATAATCTACTGTGATGATATCTGCATAAGCACCTTTTTGAATTCTTCCAAGAGGCTTGTTGAAATATCTGTCGCAGATATTTTGGTTTCCAGTAAACAGCATATATGCACCTTCGCCAAATCCTCTTGTAGGATCCGCTGTTTCGTGTGATTGAAGTACAGTACCTACTTTAACAGACTCGAACATATCTTGAGTCATAGCGTCAGTTCCGATTCCCACATTGATTCCTAAATCGATCATTCTAGAAATAGGAGGAGCGCCTACAGCGTTGTTCATATTTGATTGTGGATTGTGAACAACATTTGTTTTAGTATCTCTAAGGATCTGCATTTCTCTTTCGTTAACAGTTACACCGTGAACAGCGATTGTGTTAGGTCCAAGAATATTATATCCTTCAAGTCTTTCTACAACTCTTTTGCTGTATTTTTTCATAGAATCGTATTCATCTTCGATTCCTTCTGCTACGTGGACATGGTATCCATCATAAACACCTTCCATAGCTTCTACAGCTTTTTCCATAGTTTCGTCGCTGATTGTGAAAGATGCATGCATTCCAAATAAACCATGAAGCATATCGCCTTTGCTGTCTTTTTGAGTTGCTTTAATGAAGTCAACGTTTTCCTTGATTTCTTTTTCAGCAATTTCTTTTCCATCTCTGTCTGATAATTCTAAACAAAGAGAAGCACGGATTCCAAGATCTTCTGTTGCTTCAGCAATTGCAAAAAGGGATCCTTCAGCACAATTAGGGCTGGAGTGGTGGTCGATTACTGTAGTTGTACCAGCTTTAACAGCTTCAAAATAAGTAGTATAAGCATTAAGCTTAACATCTTCTAATGTTAAAGATCTATCTAGTGTCCACCATTGGTTTTCCAATGTTGTAAAGAAATCAACAGTTGGTCTGCTTACTGCCATTCCTCTAGCATATGAAGAATAAATATGATCGTGAGCACAAATCATACCTGGCATGATTACTCTTCCCTTAACATCTACTACTTCTTCGTCAGGGTATCTGCTTTTAATTTCTTCAAATTCACCTATATCTTCAACTACATTGTCTTTTACGTATACAGCTCCACAGTCGTAAAAATTACTTTCTGCGTCGTTAGTGATTAATTTACCGTTACCTATAATCATTTCTTATACACATCCTTTCGATGGATTCTTATATATATAGGAGGGCTAAGCCCTCCTATGTTTTTTAATTTTGCTATTAATTACGCTTGTACTGGTGTTTCCCACTCGTCTAATGTTACATGGTCAGTTGGATCCCACATAAATGCATAATCATTAACTAATGTTGTTAAGAAGTTTTCCATATCTTCAGTGATTTTGCCATCGCCGATTTTATGATCTACAACATTTCCATTTTCCATTCTTACTTTATAAGTGTCTTCGCTGATTCTTAAGAATCCTTTGTTTGTTGAATCAACAAAGTCGTTTAATGTCCAGAAAATAGTCATTTTATCTTTGTATGGGTTGTCAGCATGCGGACAGAATACTCCACAGTTGCCGCACTCATTACACATTCCGTCGATATGAACGATTTGGTGCAAGTTTTCATATCCATCGATATTGAAGGCTACGTTTGCTCTGTTAGGACAAACTTCTGCACATACTTCACAGATATGATCACATTGTAAACATCTTGTTCCTTCTTCTTTGCCTTCTTTTACTGGATCTAAGAATGCTTTTCTTGCATAAATGTCTTGATCATCTAATGGAGCAGAGAATTTTTCGAAGTCATTGTCTAATCCTTCTTTTGTTAAGATGTCGATAGCTACTTTTTTAGCATCGCCCATAGCTCTTACGATTGTAGAAGGACCCGCTTTACAGTCTCCTACTACATATACATTTTCAACACTGGATTCGTTAGTAGGAAGTAATTGTACACGGCCTCTATCGTCTAAGTTTAATCCATTTGCTTCGAATGCAGATGTATCAACTTTAGCACCAGTTGCTCCGATTACTGTATCAAATTCATATTCGCTGAATTCACCAGTTCCAGAAATAGATTTTCTTCCAGAAGCATCAAATGCGCCTAATTCCATAGCTTCGCATTTAAGAACTTTTCCATCATAGCTAACTGGTTGAGTTAATTCCATGATTTTATGTCCTTCTTCTTTCACTTCATTAACTTCTTCTTGTGTTGCTGGCATGTAGCTTTCAGTTCTTCTGTAGATTAATACTACTTCTTCAACTCCATCTTGTTTCGCAGCAGTTCTTGTACAGTCCATAGCAACATCTCCAGCTCCTACTACTGCAACTCTCTTACCTAAATCTGCTCCGCCTTCCATACGAACTTTCCATAAGAAGTCTAATGCATCTGTAGTCTTTTCAGCGCCTTCTTTAACAGGTGCATTTCCTGCTTTCCAAGCTCCTGTTGCTACTACTACATAATCATAATCTTTTTTAAGTTCGCTATAGTTTTCAGTAACTTCCGTGTTAAATTTGAAATTTACACCTTGAGCTTCTGCTATAGCAAAGTCTCTGTTGATTTGCTCATCAGAAATTCTGAATTCAGGAATTACATGGCTGATAATTCCATAAGGTTTCGCTAATTTTTCAAATACTGTTACGTCAACTCCGTTACGTCTTAAATAAGAAGCAACAGCGATACCGCCTGCACCAGCTCCGATTACGGCAACTTTCTTGTCAGATTTGATATCTGCTGGTTTAATATTTTTAACAAATGCATCTTGAGCATTGTCAGCAGCAATTAACTTAATGTCTCTGATTTGAAGAGTTTTTTCATAGTCTACTCTTGTACAGTGTTCTTGACAGTGATGAGCACAGATTTGTCCTAAGATTGTAGGAGCTGTGTTATCGTTAGCAATAACTTTCATAGCTTCATCATAGTTTCCGTCAGCAACAAGTTTCAAATACTCTGGAATTTGTTGTTCGATCGGACATCCGCCATCTTTACAAGGTGCTTTGAAACAGTCAACTAATGGTAATTTAGAATCAGTTTTTCTTGATCCTACTTTTTCTCTATATAATTTATTGTTTTCCCAAGTGTTAAGAAGTTCATCAAAGTATTTTTTAAGAGCTTCTACATCAACACCTTTATAGTCAAACATAGTTTCTTCTGAAATTTCAGCTAATTGCTTAAATCTAGAGTATCCGCCTGGTTTAAGGATAGTTGTAGCTACTGTAATAGGTTGGAATCCTAAGTTTAATAAATCAGCTAGTTTGAATGCATCTGCTCCACCTGAGTAAGAAATTGGTAATTTACCGCCAAATGGCTCAGAAATTAATAATGCAGTTGCTACAGAAAGTGGATATAATGAACGTCCTGACATGTACATTTCGTCATTTGGCAATTCATTTCTTAATGTATCTACTGGACAAGTATTTGTGATTTTAACACCGAATACTCTTCCTTTTTCTTCAGCTAATTCTAATAATCTTCCAACCATTTCAACTGCTTGATCAAATTTAAGGTCAAGTCCGAAGTTTGTTTCAGAGAAGCTGATATAGTCGAAGTTTAATTTATTAGCAATTTCTCGAGCTCTGTCAATTCCTAAAAGAGTTGGGTTCATTTTTACAAATGTATCCATGTTCTTTTCAGTTAACATATAAGAAGCGATACTTTCGATTTCATCTGCTGGACAACCGTGAAGTGTAGAAATAGTAACTGTATTACATACAACAGGACTAATTGCATCGATATCTTCTTCAGTAAGGTTATCGAATTTATCTAAATTGTCTTTTAACCATTGAACGCTGTCTTTGAATGCAGGTGTATTAGAAGCATCATTAAGATTGTTGATATACGTATCTGTTTTTTCTTTCTTGATATCTTCTAAGTTATATCCAACTGACATGTTGTAAGCGAAATCTTTTTTGTCAGAGATTCCTAATTCTTTCGCTAATGCGTGAATAGCAACATAAGCTTTTACATATTCGTCAAAAGCTTGTTGAACTGTAAGCTCTGTTGACCACTCTTGGTTGTAGCACTCATCTTCTGCAAAGATACATGGTCTAGGTACTGCGTCTTGGATCCCTTTACCGTCGATTTCTTGGACAGTTTTGATTTCCATAAATCTAGCACCTGTTAAATAAGATGCAATAATATTTTGTGCTAATTGTGATTGTGGACCTGCTGCAGGACCTACTGGAGTTGTAATATCTTCGCCAAACACGTTCTTCATAGTTTTTCCAGATTTACTGAAGTAGAATTTTTCCTTATGTACGCCGAAAATTGTTTCGTCTTTTTTATACTCTTCTCTACACCAGTTCATCAATTGCTCGAACGGTATCTTTCTCATAAATTCGCTCATTCTGTTCCCCCTAAAAATTATTATAAGGACTTCTTCTTATTTAGAAGAAATCCATGTTCCTGTTTTTCCATCTAATGCTTCAGCTGCTTTTTCTAAAGAGGTAATTAATGTTTTTCTACCTGGTTTAGATTTAGCAAATTTTAATGCAGCTTCTACTTTTGGAAGCATTGAACCTGCTGCAAATTCTTCATCAGCAATATATTTTTCACATTCTTCTACAGTCATAGTATCTAACCATTGTTCGTCTGGCTGACCAAATTTGATCGCAACTTTTTCAACTGCAGTTAAAATAATGAAAACATCAGCATCTACTAATTCTGCAAGTTTTTCACTTGTAAAATCTTTATCGATAACTGCTGGTACACCTTCTAGTGTTCCATCTTCATTTTTGATTACAGGAATTCCGCCGCCGCCGCCAGCAACAGTTACTGTATGTGCTTCGTATAAAGCGCGAATAGATTCGTCTTCCACGATTTCAACTGGTTTTGGAGAAGCCACTACTCTTCTATATCCTCTACCTGCATCTTCTTTGAATGTATATCCTTTTTCAGCTTCGATTTTCTTAGCTTCTTCTTCAGTATAGAAACTTCCGATTGGCTTTGTAAGATTTTCGAATGCTGGATCGTTTTTATCAACAACTACTTGTGTTACAACAGAACATACTGGAATTTCTCTGCCTCTTTTTTGGATGAATTCATTGTAGATAGCATTTTGTAAATGGTATCCAATGTATCCTTGACTCATAGCTCCGCATTCTGGGAATGGCATGCTAGGAGTTCCTTCTTCAGATTTGCTTGCAGTTTCCATTGCAAGGTTGATCATTCCTACTTGAGGACCGTTTCCGTGACCGATCATAACCTTGAAATTGTTTTCAATTAAGTCCGCGATTGAGCGTGCAGTAATTTTAACAGCTTCTTTCTGCTCTTCTGGAGAATTTCCTAAAGCATTTCCGCCTAACGCTAAGACAACACGTGTTTTTTCCATATAATATCCCTCTATTCTACTTTGTTAACAAGCAAAGATAAACTGAATATAGGCATAGCCTATATTCAGTTTTTCATCTTTACTATGACTTTTGTTTGTTCGATAAGATTATTCAGCTAATCCTTCAACATATACAGTTGGTAATGCAGCATATACTGCAGCACATGTTACTAAATCTTGTTTCCAAGTAATTTCGTTAGGAGCATGAGCTTGGTCTTCTGCACCAGGTCCGAATCCGATAGTAGGAATTCCATGTCTACCCATGATAGCAACACCATTTGTAGAGAAAGTCCACTTGTCGATTAATGGACGAGCAGAACGTTTTTCCATTTCAGCGTCAGGTCCGATTCTGTTATCTCCGTAAAGATTTTTGTGTGAGAAAGCTAAAGCTTTTGTCACTGGGTGATCTTCAGGAATAATCCAAGTTGGGAAGTAACACTCTTGCTCATATGCTAAACCAGTCCAAGAAGGTCTGTTGTAGTTGTACATAGAAACTTTCGCACCATGTTTTTTAGCGGATGGAAGATCTGCAATTTCTTGAATACAGCTTTCCCAAGTTTCTCCTGCAGTCATACGACGGTCAAGAGAAATTGAACATCCGTCAGCTACAGCACATCTAGATGGTGAAGAATAGAAGATTTGAGATACAGTAACAGTTCCTCTTCCAAGGAAGTTAGCATCTTCATAGTGATCTGGGTTGTATTTTTTGTCAAGCATTTTAACAAGGCCTTTGATTTCAGTTCCTTCTTCAGCGTCGTTTTCGTTTAATTGCTCAACTTCTTTAAGAATGTCTGCCATTTTGTAAATAGCATTGTCTCCTCGTTCTGGAGCAGATCCGTGACATGATACTCCTCTTACGTCAACGCGGATTTCCATTCTTCCTCTGTGTCCTCTATAGATACCACCATCAGTTGGCTCTGTAGATACTACGAATTCTGGCTCAATCTTGTCTTGCTCAATGATATATAACCAGCAGTTTCCGTCACAGTCTTCTTCTTGAACAGATCCTACTACTAATACTTTGTACTTGTCAGAAAGAAGTCCAAGGTCTTTCATGATTTTAGCACCGTAAACAGCAGATACGATTCCGCCTAATTGGTCAGAACCACCACGTCCACCGATTTCGATGTCGTTTTCGTAACCTTCAACTGGATCGAAGTCCCAGTTTTCGATTTCTCCGATACCTACTGTATCGATATGAGCGTCAAGAGCGATAATTTTCTCTCCCGTTCCCATATAACCCATTACGTTACCTTGATCATCGAACCAAGCTTCATCAAAACCAACAGCTTCCATTTCTTCTTTGATTCTGTGAACTCTTTCTTTTTCTCCGCAAGACTCACCATATGTTTTGATGATGTCGCGAAGGAATTTATTCATATCTTCGCCATAACCTTCGGCTGCTTGTTTAATCTTATCGAAATCTAAATTTGACATTATTGATCAATCCCCCTAATATAATTATTCTGCTGTAAATTGTCGTTTATTATCTGGCTGCCGATTCTTATAAATCGCCAACTCTTGGTTTTGCTTCGTCTTTTAATCTTTGAAGAGTTTTAACTGGATCTTTAACTTTTTGCATGAAGATCATAGCAGCGATGATATATGGTTTGTAGCTTGCTTCTAGGTATAGTGGATCGATATATCTGTAGAATACAGACTCGTCAACTTCACCTGTTTCACAAGAAACGCCAGTGATATCTGCTGGAAGACAGTGCATGTAAAGCGCTTTGCCTTCTTTAGTTAATTTCATTAACTCTTCAGTACAAGCCCAGTCAGTGTGTTGTTTATTTTGCTCTAATAATTTTTCTTCTAAAGCATCGATTCCGTCGAAATCGCCATTTCCATAAAGTTCTGTTCTTTCTTCCATAGCTTTGAAAGGAGCCCAGCTCTTAGGATATACGATATCAGCATCTTTGAATGCTTCTTCCATAGAGTTTGTTTTAGTAAATTTTCCACCATATTGCTCAGCATTTTTTTGTGCAATTTCTTCAACTTCAGGCATAATTTCATATCCTTCTGGATGAGCAAGCGCAACTTCCATACCGAATCTAGTGAAAAGACCAGCAATACCTTGAGGTACTGATAATGGTTTTCCGTAAGATGGTGAATAAGCCCATGTCATTGCAACTTTTTTACCTTTAAGGTTTTCAACACCGCCGAAATGGTTGATTACGTGAAGCATATCAGACATTGATTGTGTTGGGTGATCCACGTCACATTGTAAGTTTACAATTGTAGGTCTTTGTTCAAGTGTTCCAGCATCGTATCCTTCTTGAACGTATTGAGCAACATCTTTCATATATTGATGTCCTTTACCGATATACATGTCATCACGAATACCGATTACATCAGCCATGAATGAAATCATGTTAGCTGTTTCTTTAACTGTTTCTCCGTGAGCTACTTGTGATTTACCTTCATCAAGATCTTGAATTTCAAGTCCTAATAAGTTAGCTGCAGATGAGAATGAGAATCTAGTTCTTGTAGAGTTGTCTCTGAAAAGTGAAATTGCTAATCCTGAATCGAAGATTCTAGTAGAAATATTTTCTTCTCTTAATCTTCTTAGAGCATCAGCTACTGCAAAAATAGCTTGTACCTCGTCTTGTGATTTGTCCCAAGTGTGGTGGAAGTCGTCATGGTATAAGTTTGAAAATTCATAACCTTTCAGTTCTTCCAATAATTCGTTAAAATTTTTCATTTGTAAAACCCCTCTCTTTTTTTGATCGTTTGTAATTACTTCTTGTTCCAGCTTAGTTCTTCTTCGTTGGGATACAAACCGTCCCAAACTAGTTCTCTATATCGAAGTGCATCAGTATTTCCTTCAGTACTGATACATAGAACTACAGAATCAGAATTCAAACCAATTCTTTCTTTTATATATTGTAAATCAGGTCTTTCCATAACCTGAGAAACAACCCCAATTGTTACAGCTCCACTTTCTCCGGAAATAATTCTTTCGTCTCCCTTAAGAGGGTTTCCTAAAATACGCATTCCATGTGCCGCTGTGGAATCTGGTACGGATAGAAAATGTCTTGCATAAGAATGTAATACATTCCAGCCGATTGTACATGGCTCGCCGCAGGCAAGTCCTGCCATAATCGTGTCCATTTCTCCAGTAACGAATACTAAATCTTCACCTTTTCCATATTTAGCAGTTTGGTAAAGACAGTTTGCTTTTGCAGGCTCAACTACAGTTACCACTGGCAAATTCTGCATGTAAACACTTGCAAAGAATCCAGTTACTGCTGATGCCATAGAACCAACACCTGCTTGCAAGAAGATATGAGTCGGCACTGACTGATGAAGACTTAATTGTAGATAAGCTTCATAGGCCATTGTAAGGTATCCCTGCATAATCCATGTAGGAATAGCTTCGTATCCTTCCCATGCTGTATCTTGAATCATAATCCAGCCGTTTTCTTCTGCCATTTTATTTGCATAACGAACGCATTCATCATAGTTCATAGGAAGAATGTCCGCTTTTGCGTTTTCCTTGCGGATGTTTTCTAATCTTTCTTGCGTACTGTTTTCTGGCATATATACTACAGAATTTTGACCAATTTGATTCGCTGCCCAAGCAACTCCTCTACCGTGGTTTCCATCTGTAGCTGTTACAAATGTGATCTCGCCTAGTTTTTCTTTAATTTCTTTTGAAACCAAAACTTCAAACGGCAGATCTTCTACTTCCATATCTAGTCTTTGTGCAATGATTTTCACAACTGCATAACTGCCGCCTAGTACTTTAAAAGCATTTAGTCCAAATCTAAAAGACTCGTCTTTTAGGTATAAATCTTTCACCCCTAAGTATTTTGCTAGTCCTTTTAATCTATGAAGCGGAGTCGGCTCATACGCAGGAAAACTTCCATGGTATTTTGCAGTCTTCTTCGCTACATGTTCGTCAAGAAATCTTAACGATGCTTTGTTCTCTGAATTCTCCAGAGAGGTAATTTCATATTTTTCTTTCATATTCTCATCCTTTCCAAATACTTTTAAAAATCACTTTCCAACTAAATACTATATTCAATTATCGCAACGATTTCAAGGGGTGCCAGATAAATTTCATTGACAAGAATATGAATAAGAAATTTATCAAACAGGATTGTTTTCCTGAGAAGCCGCAGCTGAAATCCGTACATCTCGTAATATATATAAGTTTAATTCATTTTATGCATTTATCTGAATAAGCTTTTCTAATTTTAAAAGTACAATTAGAAACAAAAACCCTTTCTAGGCAGAATGAAAAATCGAATCGGGAATGCTTTTATATTTGCAGTGTATAGCAGGCAAATATAAATACTAGACAGAAACACAAACTTAAAGAATCTTAGTGCACTGCAGCCCTATTTCTTAACAAAGTGTATCTTACTTATAATTATACACTGATTTTCGATTTGGTGAAAGGTTTTCATTGAAAATAATTACACGACCTCTGCCTTCGTTTAATTAAGGAAGACTTTTTTGTCTTTTTTCATCTATGCAATTGGTTCATCCTCTATAATTTAAGGATAGTTAACTTATTTGGATTTTTTAGAATAAGAAATTATGAATAGGATTTTATACTCCAATATTCATAATAATGGTCGGAAATGTTTTCCAGGATGGATATGAGAATTTATCCATATACAATAACATTATACCACACAAATCAAATAAGTACTGCCCTAAAAATTCAAGACAGCTTCTGCTCTCCGCAGCAGCCGCACCTGTCGAGAAAGTGAATGCTAAAGAGGCAGATCTACTATTTCTCTGCCTTAATTATTAAAACTTTTCTTGTTGAGTTCCTGTGTGATTTCTTCCATTTTTGCACTCGTTTCTTGACAAACTTTTTCATAAAGGTTTATAAATTCAACTCCGCCTTCTGTCAGTGTTGAGCCGCCGCCTTTGACACCGCCGATCTCCCTGTCCAAGAATTTTATTCCTAAATGTGTTTCACAGTTTTTAATCACTTGGAAGGCTTTGCTGTAGGACATCCCCAATTCCGATGCAGCCTTGTTTAAGGAACCGCACTCCTCTATCTTCTTCAGCAATTCATAAGGGCCTCTCCCGAAAACTTTCTCCCCTTTGTCATTTTCAATCCAAAGACGGTATACCGGCTTTATTTTCATATTTTTATTCTCCTTTTCATTTATTGCATAAGATTTTTTCTGCAGCTAAGATACCATTTTGGTTTTATTTCGCTAAAATCATCGTAATAAACTTTCAGCTCTTCCATCGTTTTCTTAAACGCTTCTTCCGGAAGGCTTTTTTTATCAGCTATAATCTCATAGAAGGCATCTGTTAGAGTATACATCACCAAGTATTTGAAAAACAGATTTGGTGTATCGCCTTTAAAATATCCGTCTATTAAGCCTGCTGCATAGGCACCGTTCTTTACTCCTGTTTTATTTATATTATGAAAAACATAAAACGGATCTGAATTGGAAAAGGATGCATGTTTAATCAAATTATATTGTCCGTTTTCTCCTACTTCAATATCATCCAAGTTCTCATAAATAAGATGTTTGATGTTGTCTCGATCTTTCAACAAGTTTTTTGTTTGAGTTAAAAGATCTAAAATAATGTAATCATTTGCTCCGTGATAATCCTGTATCCCGTATTCGTGAAAAATTTGATTGATTTTTGTTTCGTAGTCCTTCGTCCAGCTGCTCGTGTCCGCAAGAGACGTCGCATCATGATACTTTCTAAGATCGCTTCCGATAGTAAAACCTATTTCGTATTCTTCAAAATCTTCCGATACGGCTATTGGATCTCCTACCTTCCTGCAGAATAAATAATAATAGCTGCCGTCTTCTGTCAAGCCAGCTTTCTCAATATCGGCAGATTTTATATTTTTGATTGTTTCTTGAAACTCATCAAGCCTAAACCCTTCCGCCATCGATGAGATAAAAACGATATCATATTTTTTTTCTGCAATAGGGTCTATATCGTGAAAATACTTCTTTTTTAAATTGTAATCATAAATAAAATTCGAATAGTTGTTAGACATATTAAGAGTACTCTCCTCCAGGTTTTATCTATATATTTATGATAACATAAACCGAATCTAAGTGAAAAGCACTTTACTAATGTAATATGTTAATCATTTAATGATTGACACCAAAATTAAAAAACGGTAGAATTGAGACAGCTGTATGGTTATTCTTAAGCGAATCTGCTCCATTTAGGAAAATGTTTGCTAGATACGCTTTTTAAATAATATACATAGCTCAATTAAATTATTGAAAGGATGATACTATGAGTCAATTTTCATTTATCGAGCAGAAGAAAGATAAGAACTTTGATCAGACAGGTTCCATAGAATATTTTTCTGAAAGGGAAATCCAAAAAGCGTTGGATTTTCACAAAAGTATTCCTGATTATGCAGAAACAAATCTTTCTGAACTCAAGGACTACTCTAAAAGCGTTGGATTGAAAAACGTTTACGTAAAAGATGAATCCTCTCGTTTCGGCATTAATTCCTTCAAAGGTTTAGGAGCAAGTTATGCTATGGGAAATATCATAGCTGAAAAACTAGGTGTTCCTATTGAAGAATTATCTTTTGAAGAAATGATTTCCGATGAAGTTAGAGAAAAATTAGGGGAAGTAACTTTTATCAGCTGTACAGACGGAAACCACGGACGCGGTGTAGCCTGGGTCGGTGAAAAGCTAAAACAAAAAGTTTATATCTATATGAATAAAGGCGCTGCAGAAGATCGTGTTAAAAACATAGAAGCATTAGGTGCTGAAGTCACTGTAACAGACGTAAACTATGATGATACAATCCGACTTGTAAAAGAACTCGGCGAAGAAAAAGGCTGGGTTGTAGTCCAAGATACTTCATGGGAAGGTTACGAAGATATTCCTAAATGGATTATGCAAGGATATGCTTCTTTAGTCCTTGAAGCTTATCAACAAATGGAAAGAGAACAATTGGAGAAGCCGACACATGTATTCTTACAAGCAGGAGTTGGTGCAATGGCCGGCGGAGCTTGCGGTGTCATTACAAACCTTACTAAAGAAGATATGCCATATACGCTAATTGTTGAGCCTAATGAATCAGCTTGTTATTATAAATCAGCAGAAATCGCTGACGGCGAAAGACACTTTGTAACAGGTGATTTAGACACTATTATGGCAGGACTTGCCTGCGGAGAACCAGGGACTATCGCTTGGGATGTTATCGGCGAATATGCTGATGCTTATATCAAGGGACCAGACTGGGCTACTGCAAACGGCATGAGAATGTATGCAAATCCTGTTGAAAATGATCCATCTATCGTATCTGGAGAAAGCGGTGCTGTATCTCTTGGATATTTAAATGAACTTATGACAAACGATGATTTAAAAGATGCTCGAGAAAAAATGGGCTTAGATGAAAACTCAGTAGTTCTTTTAATCAGTACCGAAGGCGACACCGATAAAGCAAACTATAAAGATGTTGTTTGGTACGGAAAATATTCGAAATTCGAATAAAATTAGTTAATTATATTATTTAATTATAATTAAAAATAAATCTAGGAGGATTTTACCAATGGCAAATCATGATCTAATTAATCTTGAAGTAAATGAAGAGCAACGTAAAAAAGTTGCTAAAATTATGAAAGAAAAGGGAGTTAGAATCCCTACTCTAAAACAAATGAAGGACCCTTCTCTTATTCCTGACGAAATCAAAGAAGGACTTAAGAAAATCGGAAACTGGGATATCGATCCACTTAACTTATACAGAATTTCTTGGTATAACGAGCCAAAATTAGAAGGCGGTCTTTTCAACGACCTTCCAACTTATATCGAAATTCCATCTGAAGTATCTGGCGTTCCTGCTAAAATTGTAGCTATGAGCGGTAAGTACTTCCCAACTGGATGTCATAAAGTAGGAGCTTCTTATGCTTGTCTAGTACCAAGATTAGTAACTGGTCAATTCGACCCTGAATATCATTCAGCAGTTTGGCCATCAACTGGTAACTACTGCCGTGGTGGAGCTTTCAACTCAAAATTATTAGGATGTAAATCAATTGCGATCCTTCCTGAAAACATGAGTGCTGAAAGATTCAACTGGTTAAAAGAAGTAGCAAACGAAACAATCGCTACTTACGGATCTGAGTCAAACGTAAAAGAAATTTACGACGAAACTTGGAGATTAAGAAGAGAAAGACCAGATGCTGTTATCTTCAACCAATTCGCTGAATTAGGAAACCACTTATGGCATTACAATATTACTGCAGGTGCTATGGAGTCTATCATTGAGCATTATATCTCTGAAGATTCTAATGTAAACTTCGCAGGTGTTTGTGTTACTTCTGGTTCTGGCGGATCTACTGCTACAGGGGACTATTTAAAGAAAAAATACCCTCTTTCTAAATTAGCTGTTGGTGAAGCACTTCAATGTCCTACATTACTATATAACGGATACGGAGATCACAGAATCGAAGGAATCGGCGACAAGCATATTCCATGGGTACACAACTGTAAAAATACAGATATGGTTATGGCTATCGACGATAATGATGCTGTTGCACAATTCGAATTATTCAACGAAGAAGCTGGTCATGAATTCTATAAAGGCCTAGGCGTTTCTCAAGAAACAATCGATAAAATGAACTTAATCGGTATTTCTGGAGCTGCTAACATCTTAATGTGTGTTAAATTTGCTAAATACTTTGAATTAACAGAAAACGATCTATTAATCACAGTATTAACTGACTCTGCTGATATGTACGGATCTAGACTTGAAGAGTACGAAGAAGCAAGAGGACACAAATTCAACGAACAAGATGCTATGCTAAACTACAAACAAATCCAAGATCTTAAGATCGATCATATGGAAGAATTATCTTACTACGGTAAAAAGAGAATCCATAATCTTAAATACTATACTTGGGTTGAGCAGCAAGGTATGGAAGTTTCTGAGCTTAATGCACAATGGTATGATTACGACAACTATTGGGAAAGAGTGCATGAAATGGCTGACGAATTTGATGCAGCTATTGAAGAATTCAACGCTCTTATCGACGAAATGTAATTTAAACAAAAAAAGAAAGAGGCAATGCCTCTTTCTTTTTTTGTTCATAATTCAACATTACATCTCTTCTTTAATTCTTCCCTCTATCTCCCCTGTTGTCTCCATATTCATGATTTCTTCTGCAAATATTTTTGCTTCTTCAAGGGTAATATTTTTTATCGTTTCTTTTATTTTAGGAATACTGGAAGCCGGAGCGCTGAATTCATCTAAACCCATTCCTAATAAAAGTTTTGTAGCCTTTGTATCTCCGGCAAAACCACCGCACATACCCGTCCACTTTCCTGCTTTATGGGAGGCGTCTATAACCATTTTTATTGCTTTCAGCACTGCAGGATTGTATGTGTTGTAAAGATTAGAAACTTTTTCGTTTCCTCTGTCTGCCGCTAACACATATTGAGTTAAGTCGTTGGTTCCTATGCTGAAATAGTCAACATATTTTATTAAATCGCCAGCTATGAGTGCAGAGGCAGGAGTTTCGACCATGATTCCAACTTCAATATTTTCGTTATACTCTACCCCTTCTTTCTCGAGCTCGCTTTTAAGTTCTTCTAGATAACTATTTACTTTCTTAACTTCTTCAACCGATATTACCATAGGAAGGAGTATTTTTACGTTTCCATAGAAAGAAGCTCTTAAAATAGCTCTTAGCTGCGCTCTGAATATTTCCGGTTTGTCAAAACAGATTCTTAGCGCTCTCCACCCTAGAAATGGATTTTCCTCTTCTGGAAAATCAAAATAACTTAGGGATTTATCTCCGCCGATATCTAATGTTCGAATAATAAGCGGCTTGTCTTTTAAAGCTTCTGCAGCTTCTTTATAGACGTTGAATTGTTCTTCTTCTGTAGGAAAATGATCATTTTCCATATAGAGAAATTCTGTTCTGAAAAGTCCAACTCCCTCTGCCCCTTGAGAAAGACCTAGAGAAAGATCTTCCATATTTCCGATATTTGTAACAACTTCTACTGTATGTCCGTCTAATGTAACAGCTTCATCAAATTTGCCTTTATCTAGACGATCCTTTTCTTCTTGAATTCTTTTAGAACGCTCTAAATATTCATTTTTCTCACTTTCATCGGGATCTAATATCATTTTATCTTCAAATGCATCTATGATAGCATCTTGACCCGTTTGAACGTTTTTTGAAATATCCTTCATCCCTACAAGGGCAGGTATTCCTAGCGTTTGAGCAATAATAGAAACATGGGCTGTTTTACCCCCAAGATCCATCGCAAAACCTATTACTGAATCTTTGTCCATATTGGAAGTATCTGAAGGTGTCAGTTCCTTTGCTACAAGTATAGTGTTTTTTGGAAGATTAGAAAGATCGGCTTTTTCTTTTCCTGCCAGTTTATATAGAAGCCCCTCTCCAATATCTTTATAATCAGCTGCTCGTTCTTTCAAATAAGGGTCATCTAAGCTTTCCATCATCGCTGCCATTTCATCAACAGATGTTTTTAACGCATATTCTGCATTTTGATTCTCGCCGGTAATTTTGTTTTCTACCGACTCGGTGAGAAACGGATCTTCCAGCATACTTAGATGGGCTGTAATAACTTCCTTTTGAATTTCACTATCGACATTCGAATTCTCTAAGTCTCTCGTATAGCTTTCAAAAGCCTCGCTCACCCGTTTCAATTCCTTCTCTTTAGCTTCTTCCGTTATTTTTTCAGAAGTAACTTCTACCTCTTCTTTTTCCAGAAGATAGATTTTTCCAACAGCTATTCCATCAGAGGATCCGATTCCTTTTTTGCTTTTTGTCATTTTATCACTCCTAACCTGGTTAAAATACTTTAAAATGAAAAAAGGAAATTAATTACAATTTCCTTATCTAAAAGAAAATAAAGGATGACTGACATCCTTTATTTATATTAGTCATTTAAATTTTCAATGAATTCGATTAATTTATCTAAATTTTCTTGTTCATTATTTCCATCTACTCGAACGGTAATTTCTGTACCCTTTGAGATTCCTAATGCCATTACATTAAAGATGCTTTTTGCGTTTGCAGTTTTGCCATCTTTTACTAATTCGACATTTCCATCGAAGTTTTTAACAAATTGTACTAATGATGCAGCAGGTCTAGCGTGCAAACCTGTTTCATTTTGAACTACTACATTTTTCTCAACCATTTTTGAGAACCTCCTAAATTTGTATTCTTATTAATATTTTAACACTAATAATACAATAAATCAAATATCGTTTTCCTGTTTATCCATTCTTTCGTTTCTCCACTCTTGTATTTAATTTTTCGGAGAGCTGGAGATTGGAATCTTGAAGTTTTTGGATATATTCATTATAATCCCCGTCATAATCAAAGCTCTTATCGAAAAGGATTCTTTCAAAAACTCTTCGTACTTCTTTATTCAGGGAATTTTCATTTTTCCAAAAATCATAGCGGACATAATTATAGATAATCAAGGATAACGCGTCTAAAACCATATCCTCTCCATATCCTTTATTAATCAATGTCGCAAAATCTCTTTGATTAAAGTTTTCAAAGTTCATTTTTTCTTGTTCTTTCAGCAGCACCTTAATATATCCGATCATGCAAGCTTCTCCCTGGCAAACACCGCAGGAAGCTTTGCCCTTGCACATGGTTTCAGTCATATTTGAAAGCAGTTTGTTCTGCTGGTATAAAAGCTCCGCTGTATTTTGTATCGCTTCGTTGTCTTTCTGCATTTTCTGAAAACGAATCAATAATAAAATCTCTACCGCAAGTGCTGTCAGCAATGCTATCACAAAGACAGTACTCATTCCCGTTAAAGAATATAATTTTGTCAATCCGAAGAAAACAAATATAAAAGAAGATACCATTTTTATCATTTTTTCCGGCACTTTTTTACCAATCTTCATTCCTACAAAAATTCCTAAAATACTTGTCATCATCATAGCAGAAACAGTCCCGAATAAGATTATAAATGGATTTGCTGCCTCAGAAGCTAGTGTCATCGCTGTTATCTGAGTTTTATCTCCGAATTCTCCTAAGAAAAATGTTATGGCTATCGTAAGAATCGGCCCTCTGTTTTTGAGAGACTGATCTTCCCCGCTTTCCTCCTCTTCGATTCTTAAACTCATCCATCCAAATAGGATAAATACAAATGCAGCTAAGAAACTCAGATAATTTATCGGAATAAAACGGCTGATATAATTTCCTACCAGTACAGCTATACCATGATTCAAGAGTATCCCTAAGAACACTCCCGGTATTACTATTTTAAGCTTATACTTCGTTGCAAAGGTCATTGCCAATAGCTGAGATTTATCCCCCATCTCAGCTAAAAAAACTAGTATAAATGCTTCTATGATCTGTCCTATTTAGATCATCCCCCTATACTATATTAAATCTTTAACACCGATTCTCTTTCAATCAATTCGCTTGGAAGAATCGTATTATCAATGATTTTTTGATTTTCTTTTAATTCTTTTACAAGTTTTCGCATAGATACCGCACCTATATCATAATAAGGTTCTCGAACAGTTGTAAGAGAAGGTCTATAAATGGATGCAAGCGGTACATCGCCGAACCCTGCTATAGAAATATTTTCCGGAACTTTTACATTATGATCATAACAGTAATTTAATAAACCGATTGCCAGTTCGTCTTCGGCGCAGAAAACTGCGGATACGTCTTCTTTTACAGCTTTTTCTAAAATTTTCTCGCTGATATCGTAACCGTCTTTGATATTAATTCCTGCAGCATTCATAATGATAGCTTCCAGACCATTTTCTTCCATAACATCTATATACCCTTTTTGCTTTGCTTTACCTATTTTTGTACCTGTAGATTCTTCCAAGAATATAATTCTTTTATGATTTTGTTTTATAAGATAGTTCGTCATTTCTTTAGATGCATTCACATAATCTATACTTACCGTATGGGTGTCTTCATAATCATAGAACTTATCTAGGTGTATAAAAGGTGCTGATTGATTTTTCAGTTTATAAGTAACTTCAGGATTCGTATCTTCAGAAATCATAACAATTCCTTCTACTTGTTTTGTCAGCATAAAATCCATGATCTTCGATTCCTGCTCGATATCGCCGTAGGTACTGGACAAAAGGATATCATATTTATACATTCTGCCGATTTCTTCGATTCCTCTGACAATCTGCGCCATATAGGATATGCCGATATCTTTTACAACAACGCCTATTAAATTTGACCGTTTCATGACTAAAGATCTAGCCAGTTCGTTCGGTTTAAAATCGAGTTTATTTATAGCATCGATTACTTTTCTTCGCGCCTCAGGACTTACCGGCTTAGAATCGTTCATAACTCTTGAAACTGTAGAAATTGAGACTCCTGCTAATTTTGCTACATCTTTTATTGTCGGTGATGACATTTCTACTCACTCCTTTATGGACTTGTGATTATATTAATACCGCCTTTTTTAGCGGAAAATATTTTTGGCAGATAACCATTAAATTCGCCGTCTATATCTACCGGTGTTTTTCCCTCTGAATATACTTTTACTTCTGATGTCTGCAGATATAAGACAGACTCTTTGCTGATATGCTCTCCTGCTAATGTTTTAATAAACATTTGTGCCAGATCTTGCAAATTTGCTGTCTTTCTAAATAGAATCAGATCAAGCTTTCCATCATATAAAGAAGCATTGGGAGCAATTTTTTCAAACCCGCCTACTGTTGTGGTATTGGAAAGAATAATAAGATAGGCTTCTTCTTTCAATACTTGTCCATCCATTTCCAAAGTCAGTTTCATCGGTTCGGATAATGTACTCGGGATTTCTTTGAAACCTTCTACTAAATATGCAAAACGTCCAAATACCGCTTTTAAATGTTTATCTGTTTGATGGCCTACATTTGCAAAGTTGCCGCAAGCTGCTACGTTTACAAAGTGCTTATCATCGCTTTTCCCTAAATCAATCGTTTTTATAACAGGATTTTCTATCATATGGACGAAATCATCTACTTCTGTGGGGATGTTCATAAAGCTTGCGAAATCGTTTACTGTACCTCTAGAGTGGATCGCTACTGGGATCCTAGAGTCTACAGATGAAAGACCATTTATAACTTCGTTAACCGTTCCATCTCCGCCGCTTACAATAATCATATCCCAGTTTGATTTATGGCTGTGGATGGCTTCATAATAACCGTCTTCCTTTTGCCGAGTACGAAATTTTCCCAGTTCAAAGCCTGCATTTAACAGCTTTTCGCATATTAAGGAAAGGTTTTTTCCGCTCTGCTGAAGCCCGGAAGAAGGATTTTCAATAATTTTAATTCTCTTCATAGCATAAGTACTCCTATACTTAAATACTACCAAAGTTTTTCTATTTTATCAACATAAGAATTCAAATAATTAAATTTATTAGATAAATATTTAATTAAGTCATAGTAATAATTTTTGAAATCGTTTCTTGATAGTCTATCTTATACGAACAAAAAAAGAAGATAGAAAAATCTATCTTCTTAAAATCTATTAACCTACAATTGCAGTTGCTTCAATTTCAACGACTGCGCCTTTTGGCAATGCCGCTACTTCTACTAAAGCTCTTGCTGGTTTATGATCCCCAAAGAATTCAGTATAAACGTCGTTGATTGCTCCAAAATCATTGATATCATCAACAAATACTCCAACTCTTGCGATATCTTCTAACTTTCCGCCAGCTGCTTCTACTACTGCTAGCACGTTTTCTAAACTCGCTTGTGTTGCTTTTTTTACGTCTTCTTGCAATTCACCGTCTTTGATTGGTAATTGACCAGAAACGAATACTACGCTTCCGCCTTTTGTTCCTTGAGAATAAGGGCCTACTGCTGCAGGTGCCTTATCGCTGTGTAAAAATTCTAATGACATAATATCACTCCTTATTAAATTTTATTTATTAGACCAGAGTCTTTCCAGGTCGTAATAATCTCTTTCTTCTGGCGTAAATACATGTACTATTATATCATTTAGGTCCAACAATATCCAGTGTCCGTCTTGATATCCTTCTTTTCCTATAATTTCATAACCTTCTTTTGCACAGACATCTTCTACTTCGTCTATAATAGATTGGGTTTGGTTCGGAGTGTTTCCTGTAGCTATAACAAAATAATCGGCTAAGGCTCTTTGACTATCCAATTCCACAGCTACGACATCTTTTGCAATTTTTTCTTCGCAAGCTTCAATAATTTTCTGTAATTTTTCTTTCAAACTTTCACCTTCTTAATATATTATTTCTAGTTTTTACTGTTATTACCGCAATCAGTTCTTGATTCTCAATCAAATACGTCATCGTATTGTCAATAGTTAAAAGCATGGCTTTCTCTAAATCGATTTGCGCTGCTTCCCGGATTGTATCAACACCTGGATAATCTCTTTTCGGTTCCAGTTTATCCGCTAAAAAAACAATCTTCTCCAGCTTCGTCATATTTTCCCTTCCCGTAGTATGATAGATTACGGCGTTAAGAATATCTTTCTCTTCAATACCGAAAACATCTCTCGCGATAATACCTGCCAGAGGACCGTGGATCAAAGACTTCTCTTTTAGTTCTTCTTCTAAAGATACCCATTCATTGACTATGATGTTCTTATAATCTTTTAGAAGCGATTCTTCGTTTCCTTTTGCACAATCATGGAGAAGGGCTGCTGTATAAACTTTATCTACAGGAATATCATGTACTATTGCTAGTTTTTCAGCAGTATCGGCTACTCTTAGAATATGATGATATCTTTTTTCTTTGATATTCTTCTTTAAATACTCCAAAATTTCTTCATTCTTCATTATATATTTTCTCCTCAAGAATATCTTTATAAATGCTTTGCAGTAAATAATATCGAGGGTTTTGTCCTGCTTTAAACTTCCCTCGAATCTCGGTAGAAGATATCTCCAGAAATCTAAAAGGAATTTCTCTTACATCGAAACCTCTAGATATCAGTTCTTGTATCTTTTTATTTAAAGCATCTTCCCAAGAAGGCGATCTTCTCGCTGCAAGAAATACACATTTGGAAAGGAGTTCTTCATAACGGTACCAGGTTTCAATTTCCAAGAGAGAATCCTCCCCCAGAATATAATAAAACTTCACTTCCGGATA
This sequence comes from Gallicola sp. Sow4_E12, assembly GCF_052116305.1. Lineage (NCBI taxonomy): Bacteria > Bacillati > Bacillota > Tissierellia > Tissierellales > Peptoniphilaceae > Gallicola > Gallicola sp. Sow4_E12. The sequence continues at coordinate 71,393 of NZ_JBQKLI010000007.1, forward strand.
AATATTCTGAAGATATTCTATGGTCTCCAATGTATAACTCGGCGTTTTTTTTCTGCTTTCATAATCCGAATATTCAAATAAAGGGTTGTCTTTTACAACTGTTTTTACCCACTCCAACCGTTTTTCAGGCGACGTCATCTTGCGATCTTTATGAGGAGATTTTCCTGTAGGGATAAAGAGTATTTTGTCCAATCCAAAATATTCGCAGGCTTCTTGAGCCATAGCTAAATGTCCGATATGAATAGGATCAAAACTTCCTCCCATTATACCGATATTACGGCAATTTGATATGTCCATCTTTAGATGCTCTGTATATTGTAAATTTTGAACCGATAAACTGTACAAACTCTGCTTTTAACACTTCTAATATCCTTTCCTGCACATGTTTCGGATCTTCCATATTATTGTTGAGAATCTTGATTTTTATCAGCTCGTGTTTCTCTAGAGCATCGTTTAATTGTTTTATCGTATTATCCGTCACTCCCCCTTTTCCTATTATAAGAATCGGGTCTAGGTTGTGAGCTAAAGATTTTAGATAGGATCTTTGTTTTCCTGTTAGCATAATTTCTCCTGTTTATTCAAAATATTCAAATTCCATGTCGTCTATGTGAACAATGTCGCCTTCTTCGATACCAGCCTCTTTTAAAGCATCATAGACTCCTTTATCTCTTAGTACTCTTTCAAAATAGCGGACTTGTTCATTATCTTGAAAATTCGTTCTATAATACATATTTTCTATAAGAGGTCCTTCTACTACATAATCTTCGTTCTCTCTTCGTATCGTAAAATCTGGCACCTCTTCTTCTATATACTCTACATATTCTTCATCATAAGTAGAATAGTCCGTTTCTAATGTCGACAATAATTCCCAGATACGATACTTTAACTCCTGCATTCCTTCTGTGGTCGCCGCAGATACGGCAATGACATCTTCCACCTCTGAGATTTCTTTTTTTAGCAATTCCAAATTATCCATAGAATTCGGAAGATCCATCTTGTTTGCAACAAGTATCACTTTTTTGTCTTTTAACTTTTCATTGTATTTTTCCAGTTCTTCATGAATCAACTTATAGTCTTCTATCGGATCTCTTCCTTCGCTGCCGGAGACATCTACTACATGGACTAAAACACGAGTTCTTTCAACATGCTTTAAAAAGTCATGTCCCAGGCCCACTCCTTCGCTTGCTCCCTCGATAAGCCCTGGAATATCTGCTAAAACAAAGGATTCTTCCGGACCTACTTTCACCACACCTAAGTTCGGTTCCAGTGTCGTGAAATGATAATTTGCAATCTTAGGTTTCGCATCGCTTAATATTGACAGAATGGAAGATTTTCCCACATTTGGAAGGCCAACAAGACCTGCATCTGCTAAAAGCTTCAGCTCCAGTGAAACAACTCGCTCTTCCCCTTTTGTCCCTGGCTGTGCAAAACGAGGCGCCTGACGGATAGAGGATGCATACTTTGCATTTCCATTGCCGCCTTTTCCGCCCTTGCAGATTACAAATTCTTCTCCAGGTTCCTTCATATCGTGTATCACGCCGCCTGTTTCAAAATCTTTGATCAATGTGCCTACAGGTACTTTAACGCGAAGGTCTTCCCCTTTTTTTCCATACTGTTTTTTCTTTCTGCCGTCTTGCCCGTTTTCAGCTTTATAATGTCTCAAATAGCGGAAATCTGTTAATGTTCGTATGCCGTAATCGGCAACAAATATAATACTTCCGCCGTCTCCGCCATCTCCGCCTGCAGGACCGCCTGAGGGTTCGAATTTTTCTCTGCGAAAAGCAACAGCTCCATCTCCGCCTTTTCCAGCTTTTAATTCTATTTTCGCAATATCTATAAACATATTTTTACTTCCTTTTCTTTGATAATTCCATGATAACATATTCTACTTCTTCCATAAAGAAAGTATAAAAAAATGGCGACACTAGGTGTCGCCATTGATATTATGCAAGATCTTCGCTTGGATAAACTGAAACTTGGCTTTTTCTCTTGCCAACTCTTTCAAATTTTACATTTCCGTCTACTTTAGCAAAAAGAGTATCGTCTCCACCTTTTCCAACATTTTTTCCAGGATGGATTTTAGTACCTCTTTGACGAACTAGGATATTTCCAGCTAATACAAACTGTCCATCGCCTTTTTTCGTACCTAATCTTTTTGATTCAGAATCACGGCCGTTACGAGAACTACCTACCCCTTTTTTACTGGCAAATAATTGTAAGTCTAATTTTAACATCATTACACCTCCTTATAACAAATCTTTAAGTATTTATTATATTCGTTTTCTAAGCTCTTAAACGCTAACTCCATACTTCGCAATAATAATTCAGCTTGTTCTTTCTGAGGATCCGTCATCAATTCATAGCGGATTTTAAGATAAAGATCTCCTTTATCCGCTTTAATATCTAAAGCGTCCTCTACACCTACGATTTCCGTTAAAGAATTTATCGTATTAATACTGTAGATCGACACCGCAGCGCAAAGAATATCTTTCCCATCCTCTGCCAAATCTGCATGCCCCTTTATACTGAAATCTACTATAGATCCATCAAAAAGTGTGAATTCTACACGAATCATTCTTAGCCTTCGATCGCTTCAATTTTTACTTTAGTGAAAGGTTGTCTATGACCTTTTTTCTTACGGTAATTTTTCTTTGCTTTGAATTTGAAGATAATAACTTTTTTGCCTTTTCCTTGAGCTTCTACTGTAGCTTTTACTTTAGCATCTTTAACGATTGGATCTCCAACCTTAAGATCGTCATCACCTTTGATTAATAAAACTCTGTCAAATTCAACGGAATCGCCTACTTCGCCTTCTAATTTTTCTACAAAAATTGTTTGGCCTACTTCAACATTATATTGTTTTCCACCTGTTTCGATTACTGCGTACATTTAACGTGCACCTCCTTTATTTTTAAGACTCGCCAGGGGTAGGTGACTATGCTTTAAAAACCATTCCTGAGCGGTTACACAATTACATATTATATCTTAATTTATTCTAGCTGTCAATTAGTTTTACTCCTGTGCGAATAAACTGCGCGAGATTTAAAGATGTAATTCCATGGAAGCTGAGCTTAGGAAATTCTTTTATAATTTCGTTGGTCTTTCTTATAAATTGTTTTTTCATCTCTTGATTCATATTAATACAATCAACTACTGCAATACCTGTAAGAGATCTAAGCTCCATTTGGATTGCCATTTCATAAACCGCTTTGATATTTGTCTCGAGAATTTTATCTCCCAACTTTTCTGTACTCGAGCGGTAATTTACATCGACTGCTACGAGAGCTTCTGTTTTTTCAAAAACAATTTCGCTTTTATCGTCTATTTTAATTCTTTTGTTTTCGATATTATACAAATCTCTTTGCAATGCACTGTCATAATACGGATCGTAGTGCTCGTCAATAATAAGATCTTTGCCAGATTTTTCTTCTATAATGTTTTTAAATATTTTGTCATTTGTTTTTATATAGTCGATCTGCGTTGAATATTGATTGATAAACTGGACTATCTGTTTATTCTGTTTAAGAATCAATCTCGGTATCGGCAGAAAATGTTTCTCTTTTTCGATTCGTTTCTCGATATTGGAAAGATCATTATACTCTCGTTCTATTTCTTCTAAGGACTTCGTTATTCCTTCCCTTCGAAGTATCATGCCATACTCTTTCTCTTCGAAATCAAAGATTTTTTTATGTTTTGCTTTACGGCTTACTCTTATTTCTTTCGTCCAAGGAGTCAGGTGAATATTATCTCCCAGTATCATATATTTCTGCGTGAATCGGGGGAATTTATTGTCTTTTCCCTTTTTTATATACTGCACGAGAATTTCATCCCCCGGCTTTATAGAAGAATAGGTTTGATTATAAGGCAGGAACCCCTTTTCATGTTTTTCGTATTCAATAATATAGGCCCTTTGACCTTTCAATTCCTGTACAACCCGTGCTATATAGAGATTGTCTTCTTTGGATTCCAGACTAGCCGTCTCTTTTCGTATCCATCTGCCTTTCTTTACGAGACCCAGCAGATAGCTTTCCTTTTCTTTACTGATAAATATAAAGTTCAATCTTATCTCCCAAATAGCCGTTTAAAAAATGACTGCTTTGCTTTTTCTTTATTTTTAAATCTTTCAACTAAAAGCGCTAACTCTTCTTCTTTCTCTAAAGAAAGCTTCTTAATGTTCTTAAAGATTTTATCTTTGCCTTTCATCTCTCCTAAATAGAGACCTTTCCCCCTGTCTTTTTTCCCGATTTCAAACAGTTCACCGCTGTAAACTGAAGTTTCTTCTTCTGAATCTATAAGAATCCATTGATCTAAAGAATCTTTGATTCTGATTCCAGATTCTTCTATGAAAATTATAGTTTCGTATTCTTCTTCTAATTCTTCTTTAAAGGCTTGGATATCCTCTTTTGAAACTTCATATTTATCTGCTAAAAAAGAAGAAGGGATCAAGTCGATCCCCTCATCAATTTCTAAAGTTGATTGATATAAACTGCAATCTCCCTTTAAATAATCTAGAACATCGTACACAACTTCATTTTCAACTTCAAATGCGATTTCTAAATGACGGTTTTTATGATTAAAATCCACCAGACAAAGGGGTCTGTTTAGTGACTGAGCCAATGCTTTCGCAAAAATAATTCTTCCGTTTTCTTCTCCTGTTATTCCGATTAACATTTTTTTTCTCCTATTCTTGCGGTTCTTGAGATACCGGCTGAGCTTCTTGGTCTATATTGTTTTTCGGATAGAGCTGCAATGCCTGGGCGATAATATCACGAGTCATAGGACCTGCATTTGAGCTGGTCCCTCCTTGAGTGATCATAGTAGCGACTGCAATTTGAGGATCATCATAAGGTGCGAAGGCTACCATCCACGCATATTCATCATAATCTTCTCCAGTGGAAGGATTCTTCCCTTCCCGCTGGGCTGTTCCTGTTTTGATCCCAATATCTACAGGAAGATCTTCGAAAACCAGACGGTCTACACCATCTTTAGCTGCCATTCTCATCCCTTCCCGTATAACCTTTAGATTATCATAATTATCTAAAGGAACTCTTTCGCCTTGAGGCTGATTTTCGAAAAGAAGATTTCCATTTCCAGAATCTTTTATTTCGTTAATCAATGTAGTCTTATATTTGTATCCGTCATTTGCAAAGATGCTGACATAAGACGCCATCTGAATCGGAGTATATGCCTGCTGTCCTTGACCGATTACAACATTCATCATATCCGCCATAGTCCAGCCTACCTGATTGAGATAATCAAATTTGATAATATCCGCAAGTCCTTGGCGTTTTCCCTCTAAAGGCTCTTCCGGTTTAAATCCAAGCTCATCCAGTCTTGTAATAACTTCTGTACGGGATAATGGTGCATCTTCATCCATCCAGCTTACAATCGTATCAATATGCTTTTCTACATCTTCTTTTGTCATAGCACTGTCTTCTTTTAAATATTTAGTAAGATCCTTTTCTAAATATCTTTTGAAGAGCACTTTGGTGTTTTGCTCTTTGATTACAGGATCCGGCAGTATTCCGCTGCTTTCTCTCGGTATTTGTATTTCCACGCCTGTTGGTGAACCCAGTCCTAATTTTGAGGACACTTGATTTAGTTCTTCTATATTAAGCTGAGTGTCCAGCTTTTCGCCGTTACCCTGATTTTCTCCTAAAGCAAGAGAATAGTAATAATAGTTGCAGGAGTCTCTTAATGCTTCTCTTACCCCTTCATAGCCGTGTTTTCCTCTTACTCTATTCCAAATCCAGCATCCGAAATCCCGATTGCCCACTGTTACATAGCCGTCGCATTTTATCTTCTTGTCCGGATCCATTCCATTTTCTAAAGCTGTTAAAGAACTGGCCAATTTAAATATCGAGCCGGGCTGAATTGCAGACTGAATCGCCGTATTGTATAAAGGTCTTGGAGCTAGGGTGTCTTCTTCATTTTCCGGCATAAGGGACTGCCAGTCGCTTTGCGAAATCCCGGTGGAAAACAAATTCGGATCATAGTTCGGCGCATTGGCCATGGCGAGTACTTCTCCGCTTTTTACATCGAGAACTACAGCACTGGCAGATGTTGCGTCTTTATAGTTGCGCCCTTCCGAGTCTTTCGACATATATTTGCTTCCCCATATCGATTCATAAGGATTTCCAGTTTGGAGAGCATTTAACGTTTTTTGAAGAGATTCTTCCGCAGTTTTCTGCAGCTCCATGTCTATTGTCAGATAAATATTGTTTCCAGGAGTAGGTTCAGATTCTCCTAAGACTTCTGTTGTATTTCCTTTGTTGTCAACATAGACGCGTCTTACTCCGTCCTTTCCGCGTAGAATCCCTTCTTGGCTTTCTTCTATCCCTGTTTTTCCGATTAATGTTGTTGGATCGTAACTGCTTTTATTTACATATTTTTCTATTTCCGCTGCTGTAGATATTTTACCCATATACCCTAAAGCATGGGCTGCAAGATTGCCGTTGGGATAATATCTAACAGGTTTTGCTTTTACCGAGATCCCTTCCTCTTCAGAAAAATGTTCTTTAATCTGCGCTACTAAAGACTCGCTTAAGTCGTAAGCGATATGTAACGGTTCATATCCTCCTGAGGTATGATTGGAAATTCTATAATAAACCATTAAGGTATTAAAGGCATCATATTTATATTCATTTTCTATCTCGTAATAGTTTAACATCGCTTGATATAAATCTTCCGCACCAGCACCTTCCTGTACTTTGAATCGTTCAAAGTTCTCTCGGATTGCTTTCTGACTCATATATTCCCATTCTACAATTGAAATTCTAGGGTTAATATTGTTTTGTGTATTAATTTCCTGAGCAATGTTTTTAATTGAATCATGGGTTGCCAGATCCTTTACCAAACCATTTTCTCTTAATAGCAAAAGGAGATATTCTATCGCAGATGATGTTTCTTTTTTCTCTCCTTCTTCAAAATCAAGCTCTACCTTGGGATTATTTTCATCTTCTTCATTTATATTAATTTTAAGACCCGGATTAATTCCCTTTTCTTTCAGCAGATCGATCGCCTTTTGAGCCGGAACAATAATTCTGTTTTCCCGATCGAAAGATACATTTAAAAGCAGCTTGTCCAAAGTACTTTCATCTACAATTGCGGCAAAATCTGATTTCGCATCGGATTCTAGAGTTATTTGTGGGAAAGAACGATGAAGCCTTGCTTTATTTGTATAAAAATTTTCTTTTTCTTCGATTCCTACAGGCGTGATTAGTACATTATCCTGAAGATTTCTGCTTTTAAGCTGATCATAGACCAACGCTCTTCCAACAGGATGGCTTAGTATTTTCCGCAATATTCCCTCATCCTGCTTTACTAATTCATAAATGATCTTTGTTGGACTTGTCTCGCCGACTACATTATGATCTCTTAAAAAACTTTCTGCTGCTTCTCCTTCCTGCAAACGAAGTTCTCCCTGATCTGCTGCAATCGGAAGTTTTACTCCTTTCACTCTAAGAGAGGCGATAATTTGATTTAATACATTGTATTCATAGACTCCGTGACTTGTTTCTTCCTTGAAACTTTGAGCCATTAGTTCATCCATCAAATCATTTTTTAAAAAGATGTCGATAATTTTTTCTGTAGGACTCATATCTTCTTCGAAATATGTTTCAGGATTTCGATAATGAAACATATTCAATGAAAGAATATATTCTTCGTAATAATTTGCCCCTTCTTTATCAAACATACGAGCTAGTTGCCTAAAATCTGCGTTTTTCTCCGATGCTGTAATATTCTGCATTGTGTTCGTTGCAATAGCTGCTGTAAATACCGTTCTTGTTCCGGATAAAACATTTCCTTTTCTATCGTAAATCACCCCTCTTGCTGCAGGGATGTTAATCTCTTTGATTCTGTTATTTTGTGCCACATCGTTATAATAAGATCCTCGTATTAACGTCAGATATCCTAATCGTAAAGCCAAGGCGATAAGCATTAGGATTAAAACAACTGCAATGATACGAAACCGATCCATCTGATTGAGTATTTCCAACCGCTTTAAAATCTTGTCTTTTTTCTTTGTTTTCATCTACACTCCGTCCTTATAACCGAAAACGAGGATAATCAAAAATCCTATTGAATAATTTAAAACAAATAATATACAACATTAAATTAATCAATATTTCTATAAACAATGGCCCCATCAAATACTGGGTCATATTAAAGGCTTCGCCGATCGCTCTCATTAATAGGAAATGAACAAAATAATAGAAAGCTGTAGCCGCCATCGTAAAGATAATCCCGCTTCGTACATCTTCTTTATTGATTCCTGCTTCTGTATTCCCTATCAGAAAGCCTATAATAAAATAGATCAAAGCCCTTGTGCCGATAACAGGAGAAAAAAGAATATCTTCGATCAAACCGATAAAAAGTCCAGAATAACCCCCTGTATAAGAACCAAAACCAATCGACAATGCTACGATGACTGCTATGGAGAGATTTCCCCGAACTCCAAAAACAGGCAGTCTTGAAATTAGGGTTGATTGTATAATAATATTAGCTACTAATATTATTATGATCACTGCTTTATTCTTCATTTCGATTCACTCCATTGTCGATTATTAACACTCTATACAATTTATTGAAATCTATTGGACTTTCAATTTTGACATTTTTTAATAGATTATTTTCATCTTCGAGAACTTCTGCTACCTTGCCTATATAGATATCTCTAGGATAGATTCCTCCAAGACCTGAAGAATAGATACTGTCGCCAGTCCTGATATCTCCTTCTTTATTGTACATAAATCCATACAGTTTGCCATCGCGCATCCCTTGTATGACTCCTGTTTCTTGATTTCTATTTACGATAAAAGAAACATTATTATTCTCATCGAGTATGGATGCTACTTTAGACCAGTTTAATCCAACTTCGATTACCGTTCCTACCAGTCCTTCTGCCACAGCATTCTCTTCGTTCAACGTACCTTGTACTACAGTATCTCCTACATTGACGCTATCTTTGCTTCCTTTATCCAAGGTAAAATGCACAAATAAATTCCCCGGTTCTTTTGCTGAAATATTTGCAGCTGTATATTTTCTTTTTCGCTCCTGCATGAGCTTATATTCATCTTTTAAAAAGTCTTCTCTAGAAATAACATTTTCCATAATATTCACTCTTTCCTGCAGCTGTCTGTTTTCTGCTACAAGCTGAGCATGTTCTTCCCTTAATTGTCTTGTTCCAAAAACAGATTGAAAGACTTCGCCTACTTTTGATGTTGTAACATAGACCGCCCTTGTCACAGGACTTGTTATCGTCCCGATAGCATTGCCGCCGATATTCATAACATATCGGTTTTGATTCGTTACAAAAATCAGTACCAGCAGAAGAAGCACTGTAGTGGAAAATATAATCCATTTTCGAAGTCCATGATTATAATTAAACTTATTCATTTATTTAATCACCGGTTTCTTTTTCTTATACACGAAGGGTATGCTTCTGCCAATCCCAGCACCCGTACAACTCTCAGGATGATCCACTTTTAATAAATCAATATTAATTTCACTGGTGATATACTCGGCAAAACCATTTATCTGAGAGACTCCGCCTAAAAAATAAATCCCTTCTTTTACAATATCTGCGGAGATATCTGGCGGTATTTTTTCTAGAACATCCCTTGTACTCTTTACTGTTTCAAGTATGATCGGATTGATTCCTTCGATAATATCTGATGCAGTAATTTGAATCGTTTTTGGCATTCCTGTAACAAGATCCCTTCCCGTTACTTCCATTGTATTTTTTTGATCGTACTCTTCTATAGAACCTAGTTTTATTTTGATCTCTTCTGCAGTTTGAATTCCAATTAATAAATTAAAATTCTTTTTAAGAAGATACTGAATATTTGAATCAATATCTTCCCCTCCCATCATCTCCCAATGAGAAGCAACCACTCCTCCCAAGGATACAACGGAAGCTTCTATTGTACCGGCGCCTACATTGATCAGCAAATGCCCGTCCGGTCTTTCAACATCGATATCAAGACCGACTGCCGAGGCAATATTCTCTTCCACAAGCCGAACATCCCTGGCCCCGGCATGTAGACCTACATCTTCAACCGATCTTCTCTCCACATCTGTCAATCCCATAGGTATCGTGATCGCTAAACGAGGCTGAAATAAAGAATACCCTTTGACTGCTTTTCTCAAAAAATAAGTCAGCATTGCCTGGGCAGTCTCGAAATCTGCTATAACACCATGCTCTAAAGGTCTTACTGCAAGGATATTATCTGGAGTTTTTCCCAGCATTTCCTTCGCTTCGTTTCCTACAGCCCGCACTTCATAATTGCTCATATCTATAGCGACAACTGAGGGTTCATCTATAAGTATGGTACCGTCTTTTTTAGAAATAATCGTTCTAGATGTTCCTAGATCTACCCCTAAATCGGCGGGAAATATTTTCAATAAAATCGACATCTTTTCTCCTTAAAAATAACTCTGTTCTTTCATGCTAAGATAGTTCTTATCCCCCACGATAATATGATCTAATACGCTTATCCCTATAATTTCTCCCGCTTTTACAAGCCTCTTCGTAATTTCAATATCCTCCCGGCTGGGTTGTACATCACCGCTGGGGTGATTATGAATAAGTACGATGGAATTTGCGCTTTTTCTTATAGCCGGTTTAAACACTTCTCTCGGGTGAACGATCGAAGCGTTAAGGCTTCCTTCTGATACCATTTCCTCTGAAAGAATTCTATTTTTCGTGTCGAGAAGTAGAATACAGAAATGCTCTTTCATTTTATGACAGAGTTTTCGATAATAATAATCTGCTATACTAGAAGGATTTTTTATTTGAATACTGCGTCTTTTCTCTTCCATAAAAAGTCTTCGCCCAAGTTCAACCCCCGCCAGTATCGTTGCAGCCTTTGCTCTTCCGATTCCTTTTATATTTTCAAGTTCTTCTACCGTTATATCGTTAAAATTAGGCTCCTGCTTAATTCTTTCCAGGACATTGCCCGCAACCTTAATAACATTCTCGCCTCTTGTGCCGCTTCCGATTAAGATTGCCATAAGCTCATCTTCTCTTAAGGCTTCCAATCCCAACTGCACCAACCGTTCCCTTGGTTTTAAATGGGATGGAAGATTTTTAAATTGTCTATTTGAATTTTCGTCCATTTCGATAACTCCTATTGCTTTCATTCCAAACCCGCTTTAGCTGTTTCGTGGTGTATTTAGATGCGAGACCGACAAAATAACCTGTAACAACACTTAATAATAAAAGCAGGGGCAGATAGATAAAGATTCGCAAATTATTTAAAATAAAAGAGGCTACTAAAACTTGAGCCAGATTATGAAAAAATGCTCCAATGAAACTGACACCGATTAAGGATAAAGATCTTATATATTTATAGGCTAAAAACATCGCAATTGTGCTCGCTATCGCACCAAAAAAGCTATAAAAAAAGGACATCACCGATCCTGTCAGTAAAATCATCAACATCGATTTTAGAGTTCCTATGACAAGTCCTTCTTTAAATCCAAAAACTACAACAGCAGACAAGATTATTACATTCGACAATCCAAGTCGTGCCCCGGGAATGGCGATAGGGATCGGCAAAGATGTTTCTATAAGGGTCAGCACAAGGGCTGCCGATGTTAATAAAGATAAAAACAACCACTTTCTCATACTATTACCTTAATAATTAATCGCATCAAATTCATTTCCTTTATCATTCTTGATTTCAACAACAAAACGATTCGGCAGACATACGATCATCTCGCCGGAATTTTCAATATATCCTTGTCTTACGCAGATCTGATCGTCGCAGTCTGCTTCGTGCATATGGACTTTTTCATTATCCACTTCAATAATATTCAAACCATATTCTGTCTCATATGTATACTGTTTCTTGCTGCTTTGACCTAGTGTAATCTTTTCCACTTCTTTGCCATCTATTTGTATACTGGCATAATTTTTGCCGCTGTTTATTTGTGTTGCATTTATTCCAATAAAAAGGGTTAATGAAATAAGGATAATAATTACTGCTGTTATTTTATCGCCTTTTGTCATCGCTTCCCCCTTTTTAGTCCTTTTATAAGTTTAACACTTAAAGAGGACCCTTTCAAGAAAGTACTGTAGTCTTTGCACTAAAAAAAGGAAGTTTCCTTCCTTCTTTTAGCTGGCTTTTTCTTCAGTTGTGTTTTCTTTATTGACAAGTCCTGGGTGTATACATTTTGTAGGACATTTATCAATGGCAGCTTGTACCTGAACGGGGTCCAGGTCATCTGACGGGGTGAATACAGATAAATTATTCTCCAGTTTGAATCCATCTGGACATTGTTTTACACAAATTCCGCAGGCGATACAGCCTACAGAACAAGCTTGTCTCACAAATTTACCTTTATCCTTATTCATGCATTTTACAATAACTTCTTGATCATAGGGCTTCAATACAATTAACTCCCTTGGACATTCAGAAATACATTTTTTACAAGCTGTACATTTATCTTCGTCTACAATTGCAACTCCGTCTATAACATGTATCGCATCGAATGCGCATACATCAACACAAGACCCGCATCCTAAACAACCGTAGGAACAAACTTTGCTTCCGCCTTGCAGTGCATGATTCGCTCTGCAATCGCGAATCCCTGTATATTTAAATTTATCTTTTGAATAAGCTTCTTTCCCTTGGCATCTCACCACAGCCACTTCGCGAACAGAATCTCCTGCATCTGCTCCAAGCATTTGGGCAAGTTTTGCATGAAGAGGCGGTCCGCCAACGGGACAAGCTGTAATCGGTGCACCGTCGTTAATTATCGCGGCTGCTAAACCGTCGCAACCCGGGAATCCGCAGGCTCCGCAGTTTGCTCCTGGAAGGGCTTCTCTGACTTCACTGATTCTGCGGTCAACTTTTACATGAAACACTCTTGATGCAAATGATAATATCACCGCAAAGACAATTCCAAGTACCCCTAATAATATAACTGCTAATAATATTGGATTCATATTTCCTCCTTACACCAATCCGGCAAATCCGAAGAAAGCCATAGCCATAAGTCCTATTGCTACAAGGGCGATGGGAACTCCTTTAAAAGATTGGGGAACATCGGCTAATTCAAGTTTTTCTCTAATAGACGCAAGCAGTACTATAGCAATTACGAAACCAATAGAAGATCCGATTGCAGATGCTACTGTTTCAATAAGATTATAACCTTCTGAAATATTGGCAATCGCCACACCCAGTACCACGCAGTTTGTAGTAATCAAAGGAAGAAAGACTCCCAGCGCGCTATAGAGATTCGGGCTCATCTTTTTAAGAACCATTTCCACAAACTGAACTAAGGTTGCGATAACCAGTATAAATACAATTGTCTGAAGATATTGCAAGCCCAATGTGTTTAATAGATAGAGCTGAATAAAGTATGTAACAACAGAGGCAATTGTAATTACAAAGGTAACAGCAGCGCCCATCCCGACAGCTGTTTCAACTTTAGTCGAAACCCCGATCAAAGGACATATCCCTAAGAATTGAGCAAGGACATAGTTGTTTACAAATGTATACAGTACTAAGATCTGAAATAAACTAGTCAACATTATGCTCTTCCTCCTTTTCTTTCGGAACGCGCCTTCGCAAAATTAAACAATGCGTACAGCATTCCTAGTATAATAAATGCTCCCGGCGCCTGACCTACAAGCCCTATGGCAATTCCGTCTGGCAAAATAGGATTTCCTAATATTTCTCCTGCGCCTAGTAATTCTCTTATAAAAGATAATACGCAAATTACGACTGTGTAGCCTATTCCATTTGCTAGTCCGTCTACAAAAGATTTAACAACTCCATTTTTAGAAGCAAACCCTTCTGCTCTGGCAAGGATAATACAGTTTACTACGATCAGCGGAATAAATAGACCTAACGAGCTGTAAAGGGCTGGTATATAAGCTTGAAGCAGCATCTGCACTAGTGTTACGAATGTCGCTATAACAACAATATAAGATGGAATACGAACTTTATCCGGAATGAAATTTCTTAACAAGGAGATTACTATATTCGATAAAGTAAGTACCACGATAACAGCAATTCCCATTCCTATACCGTTCGCAAGAGATGTACTAACTCCCAGTATTGAACACAGTCCTACCATTTGGACGATAACAGGATTGTTGTTCACAACTCCATCTACAAATATTTTCCCGTAACCGCCGCGGGCTTTTTTCTTTTTCGGTAAATCTTTTGCATCTTCAGTAGGGATGGTTTGTTCTATCCTATCGATATTATTTTCCATAAAACCCTCCTTTATTCGCTAACTTTCGGTAATGCGTTTACTGCGGAGTTTAAACCGTCTAGTATTGCATTAACTGAAATAGTCGTTCCAGAAATTGCCTGGATATCATTATCAGCTGAAGGATCCTGAGCTGCAACTAAAGGCTCTTCCATCGTATTTCCTATAACGGTTCCTACGAAAGGCTCTTCTCCAACTTGTGACCCAAGTCCAGGTGTTTCTGCTGATTTCAGGATATCATACCCTACAATTTCTTTTGATTCTCCATTAACTCCAACTACAAATTGAATATCTCCGCCATAACCGCCGCGGCCAAGTACATCAAAAACATAGCCTTCTGTATTGCCGCCTATTACAGCTTGGTATACTTGCTGAATATTTGGATTTTCTCCTTGTATTTCAGTAAGCTTATCTTTTTCTACCGGATTAAATTCTTCTGCTCCCGGATATGTTTTTCCTAAGGCAGCTTGAAGTTTTTCCTGCTCCTGCTTTGCGATGACCGGTGCTGTTGTACTGTTTACAAAAGCAAGCAATAAACCGGCTACCGCTGTAATAATAAACAGTCTTAAGGCTAGATTAATGGTTTCTTTCATTTTTTTGCACCTCCACGCCAAACACTTTAGGTTTTGTAAGTTTTTCTATAAATGGTGTAGCTACGTTCATTAACAGTATAGAATAAGAAACTCCTTCCGGCATTGGACCAAATACACGTATTAAAACGGTTAAGATTCCGCATCCGACCCCAAAAACAATTTCACCAAGAGGAGAAACCGGTGTAGAAGAATAGTCTGTCGCCATAAAGAAAGCTCCAAGCATAATTCCTCCTATAAGAAGCTGTATTGTTACTTGATCTATTGCAGTGCCAGTAACTACAAACAACACTGCTGCTGTTAACAAATACGCTAAAGGAATTCTTAAGTTAATCACGCCTTTAAATACAAGATAAGCTGCTCCAATAAGTATAGCCAAAGCTGAAACTTCGCCGATAGATCCGCCTAAATTTCCTAAAAATGCATTGGTAAGTGTCGGCATCGTTCCGCCTTGCAAAGGTGTAGCGGAGGCAACCATATCTGCCGAAAAAGGTGCTGGAAAACTTCCCATTGCTTGAGGCCATGAAGCCATAATAAAAGCTCGTGCCGCAAGGGCAGGGTTCATAAAGTTATAGCCAATTCCTCCAAATAATTGTTTTACTACAATAATAGCAAATACACTTCCTATAATTACCATTGGAAACGATAAGGAAACAGGTACATTATATGCCACAAGAATCCCTGTGACAACAGCCGATAAATCGCTGATGGTAACAGGTTTTTTTACAACTTTTTGAAATGCCAGTTCTGCTAGTACAGCTGCTATTACAGATATAATTACCAGCCATAATGCTCTTAATCCGAAAAAATATACTGCGGCTACTAGTGCCGGCATTAATGCAATGATAACATCCAGCATAATTTTTTGAGTTGTTTTATCTGTTTTAACATGAGGAGCGGCAGACACCGTTAACATTTCATTTAGTTTTTGCTGATCAATATTCGAAATTTTATTTTCCATTGTCGCCCTCCCTATCTAGCTTTCTGAGTTGCTCTTATTAATCTTTTGCCGTTTTTAATCGATTCCACTAAAGGACGATTTGCAGGACAAACATAAGAACAAGTTCCGCATTCGATACATTCCATAATATGGTTTTTCTCTGCTTCTTCCAATAAACCATTCAAGGAATAAGACTGCAGAAACAAAGGCTCTAGACCAACAGGGCATATATGTACGCATTTGCCGCATTTAATACAAGGACTAACCGGCTTTTCTTGCGCCTGCTCTTTATTTAATACAATAACCCCGCCCATCGTCTTCACACTTGGACTGACAACGCTAAATTGAGATTCTCCCATCATCGGTCCGCCGACAATGATCTTACCAGGTTCTTCTTTAAAACCATTGCAGAATTCAAGCATTTCTATTAAAGGTGTTCCTAATTTTACTCTGATATTTTTAGGAAGAGTAATAGCTGAACCTGTCATTGTTACTACCTTCTCATATAGAGGTTTTCCATATACTACTGCATCTGTAATAGCTATTGCTGTACTTGCATTAAATACCTGCACTCCAATTGCTGTACCATGGGCTCCACATGGAATAACCTTATTTGTTATCGCTTGAACGATTCTCTTTTGGTCTCCTTGAGGATATTTTGTTTTTAAAACAGCAACTTCTACATTAGGAACATTCGCACATGCATTTTTTACTGCATCGATAGCATTGGGCTTATTATCCTCAATACCAATATAGCCTTTCGCTGCTTCCATAGCTTGCATTGCAATCAGACAGCCTGTGACAACTTTTTCAGGATATGTCTCCATAGAGACTTGATCGCTTGTTAAAAAGGGTTCGCATTCTGCTCCATTGATAATAATCTCTTCGATTTTCTCTCCCGGATGTGTTTGAAGTTTAACACTTGTCGGGAAACCAGCCCCGCCAAGCCCTACAACACCTGCTTCTCTTACTCTGGAAATGATCTCTTCTGCTGACAAAAGCGTATAGTCGTCATTTTTCTCTTCATAGCCTAATTCATTTCGGCCATCATTTTCTATTACAACAGCCTTTGTTTTAAAACCTGCTACTGTTGTAATTTCCTTAATCTCCAATACGGTTCCGCTTACAGAAGCATGTACTGGTGCAGATATAGTCGCTTTCGCTTCTCCTATTTTCTGTCCAACTTTTACCACATCGCCTTTTTCTACCAAAGGAAGACATGGTGCTCCAATATGCTGATGCAGTGCTATTTCAACTATAGCGGGTACTGGACCTTCTTCAATGGGACAGTTATTAGCGATCTCTTTGAAATCGTGCATATGATAACCGCCTTTAAAGCTAAGGTTCTCTAAACTCATCAACAACCACCTCTCTTTTTCTCTAATCGTTATTTTGTTTTTATGTATACTGGTGCAGAGAAAGGGATTTGAACCCTCACGGACTTTCGTCCACTGCCCCCTCAAGACAGCGTGTCTACCATTCCACCACCTCTGCAAAACATTAGATAACGTGTAAACTATGCCACGTTATCTATTTAATTATATACTACCGCAAAGAAAATTCAATACTCAACCGTTACATAAACTAAAAATCATTTTTAATTCTTTTAAGAACAGATAAGTAATTTTTGAAAAGGGTTGAGGGTTTTAAATGCTCTTTATCTTCAAGATTTTTTTCATCTCCATAAAATAAATCGTATATCCTATAATTGTCATTGACTCGAACAACATAATTTCTAGTTTCTACAAATGGAATTTCATCTAAAGATTCGCCGTCTTTGGACAAATTTTCATCTGCAAGCCATTTTTCAACATTTCCTAACCCGCCATTATAAGCAGCTATAGCCAAATCCCGGTCTTTAAAATGATGTACTAAATAGGAAAGATAATAAGTTCCCATTTGAATACTTGTTTCAGGGTCTTTCAGCATCTCTTCACTGTAATCAATCTTCAGCCGCTCTGCTATCCAGCTTCCTGTTTCAGGAAGTATCTGCATTAATCCATGGGCATTCATAGGCGAATGGGCATCTGGGTTGTAATTGCTCTCTACTTTGATTACCGAGTACACCAGCATAGGGTCTACATCATATTCTTCGCTGTATTTATTAATATATTCTGTGTATTCTACAGGTCTTGTAATCGTTCCATAGGAAACTATTCCAAAACTAATAATAAATATAATAATCAGAATAGCTAACAATCCTAATATTAGATTTTTTAAGAACTTCATTGTATCCCCTCTTCTCTTAATTGATTATCAACTTGTTTATATAGAAAGTCTACATTCTTATTATTATATAAAATCACATCAGATAATTCAATTTTTTTTCGCATATCCATCTGTGTTTGCATCTTTATCCGCGCCTCTTCTTTCGAAATACCATCTCTTTCCGAGAGTCTTTCCATCTGCAATTCTAAAGGGGCAAACACCAGCCATATTTTGTTCAGCTTTAAGCTTTTTCGATAATTTTCATCTACCTCGAACAGCAATGGAATATCGATGAAAATCAATTTTTCATTCTGCAGCCTTTCTATCTCTTTCATAATCTCAGCGAATATAAGAGGATGGGCAATGTTTTCCAAAACGTTCATTCGCTCTTGATCCCTAAATACTATAGCCCCTAGTTTCTTGCGGTCGATTTCTCCATTTCTAAGAATTTCCTCGCCAAATTCTTGAATGATACTCTTATGAAACCCGCTGGAATGATCATATAAATTATGTGTAATTTTATCTGCATCTATTACAGCCAGACCTTTCTCCCTTAAATATCTGCTCACAGTAGATTTACCAGTTGCAATTCCGCCTGTCAGTCCGATTCTTTTATTTTGCATCATACCAGGTTTTACCGCTATTTATATCCACTTTTAATGGGAGATCTAATTCTACTGCATGACTCATTACATTCGATAGAAGCTCTTTTACTTCATCAATATCTCCGTCTTCAACTTGTATTATCAATTCATCGTGGACTTGAAGAATGAGTTTCCCTCTAAGCTGTTTTTCTTGAAGTTCTTGATAGATTTCTACCATCGCTATTTTTATAATATCCGCTGCCGACCCCTGAATCGGAGTATTGAGTGCAACCCGTTCGCCAAAGCCGCGGATGTTTCGATTTTTTGATTCCAGCTCTGGGATATATCTTCTTCTATGCATGATGGTTTCTACATATCCTTGTTTTTTACCTATTTCTACAATATCTGCCATATAGGTTTTGATTTCTTTATAGGTATCTAAATAATTGTCGATATATTCTTTTGCTTCTTTTCGTGATATATCCAAATCTTGAGACAAACCATAATCGCTTATACCGTAAACAATACCGAAATTAACAGCTTTTGCGTTGGATCTTTGAAGGGGAGTAACATCCTCGAAATCTACATGGAAAACTTCGGATGCGGTTTTCGTATGAATATCCGCATCTTCTTTAAAAGCTTCAATCATAACTTCATCCCCAGAAAGATGAGCAAGCACCCTTAGTTCAACCTGAGAATAATCTCCTCCCACAAAACTGTAATTTTCAGGGGGGATAAAAGCTTTTCTGATTTTTCGGCCTTCCTCTGTCTTGATCGGTATATTTTGAAGGTTCGGGTCTTGGGAACTGATTCTTCCGGTAGCGGTAATATTCTGATTGAATAAAGAGTGAATTTTACCCTCCTCGCTGATCAGCGTAATAAACCCGTCTATATACGTTGTAGTCAGCTTCTTCAAGGTTCGATAGCGGAGAATAGCTTCTATAATTTCATGGCTTCCTTTTAGTTTGTGTAGTACTTCCGCATTTGTCGAATAACCGGTTTTTGTTTTCTTTATCACAGGAAGATTCAATTTTTCAAAAAGAACTTCACCCAGCTGTTTTGTCGAATTGATATTAAATTCATATCCAGCATAGGAATATATCTCTTTTTCTAATTCATCCAGCTCTTTTTGAAATTCTTCTCCTAACTCAATAAGATAATCTTTATTGACATAGATCCCTTCCCGCTCCATAGAGGCCAAAACCTTTACTAAAGGAAGTTCTATATCGTAGTAAAGTTCTTTCATATCTCTTTCATCGATATAGGATAGTAGTTTTTCTCGTAGATCCTCTGTTAAGGATAAGTACATCGATATATATGAACCCAGCTTTTCTTTATCTACATCAGATAAGCTTAAAGTTTTCTTGCCTTTTCCCACTAAATCTTCTAATGAATGTAGATTGCGGTTTAAATATATTTTTGCCGACTTATCGATCTCATATTTGCTTCTTGATGGATCAATCAAATATTCGGCTATCGTTAAATCTTCATAGTTCTTGAAATTTACATCTTCAAAAAGATAGTATAAATCAGATTTTATATCATAGCTTATTTTTAAGATCTCTTCGCTTTCCAGCACATTTCGATATTCTTCTACAAACTGCTCTTTTTTGTCGAAAGGCAGAATGTTCACCACAGCTTCTTCTTCCTTTTTAAAAGCGATGTATTTCGGATCCCCGTAGATATAATTTTCTCCATCATAGAATATATGAAAGACCATATTTTCTTTATCCCAATGAGGAAATTCTTCCCCTTCTAAAAATACATAAGAAAAACTTTCTTCCCGCTTTACTTCCTGAGTTGGAAGTTTCGCTAGGAATGATGAAAATTCTAGTTTTTCGTATTTTTCTTCAAGCTCCTCATAATTGGGTTCCTGCAATAAAAAATCATTCACAGTATATTCTAAGGGTACTTTTGTAAAGATTGTTCCTAAACTTCTGCTTAAATAAGCTAAATCTTTATTATCCACAATTTTTTGTTTTGTTGCTTTTCCTGTAATTTCATCAATGTTTTCGTAAAGACCGTCTATAGAACCATAATTTCTAATATATTTTAGAGCTGTCTTTTCTCCTACTCCAGGAACTCCAGGTATATTATCCGAGGCATCCCCCATCAGCCCTTTCACTTCTATGAGCTGTATTGGTGTAATCCCATAATCTTCAAGAATTCTTTTTTCATCATATTCTTCTAATTGGGAAATTCCTTTTTTCGTTAATAAAACTTTTATATTATCATCTATAAGCTGAAGATAATCGCGGTCTCCTGTTACCAAGAAAACTTCCATGCCTTCTTTGGCCCCTTCTTTCGCAAGAGTTCCAATGATATCATCTGCTTCATAATCATCAAGGGCGATATGTTTTATATTTAGAGAATCTAGCACATCTTTCAATATACCAAACTGGCTGCTTAATTCCGATGGCGTTTCCTGGCGATGTCCTTTATACTGTTCGTAATCTTTATGTCTAAACGTAGGCCCGGATTTGTCAAAAGCAACCCCTATATAATCCGGATTATAATTCTCCATTAAGCCATAATACATATTTAAGAAGCCATAAACTCCATTTGTAAAAATACCGTCTGTTGTTGTTAAATGTCTAATCGCATAAAAAGCTCTGAAGATTAAAGAAGAGCCGTCTATTAAAACCAATCTTTTTTTCATAATTCCCTCCGTTTATAAAAGTATAGTATAAACAAATGAAAGGAACAAGCGACATCACAAACTCCTCTTCTAATACCCGATTTACAGAAAAAGAAGGAGGCTAGGCTCCTTCTTAAAATCTTATTCTATTCTTTTTCAAAACTCATTATTTTGTCTACTCGAGTGCTGTGGCGTCCCTCTGCAAACTCCGCCTCTAAAAATGCATCTACCAGAGTTTTTGCAACTTCGTCGCCTACTACCCTTCCGCCGAAACAAAGAATATTTGCATTATTATGCTCTCTTGCCATTTTTGCAGAAAAAGAATCGCTTACACACGCTGCACGGATTCCTGAAATTTTATTCGCTGCAATGCTCATTCCTAAGCCTGTTCCGCAGATTAGGATTCCCAGTTCTTCTTTTCCTTTACTAATCCCATCTGCAACTAATGCAGCATAATCAGGATAATCCACTCTTTTATTTTCACTAATACCGTAATCTGTTACTTCATAACCTTTTTCTTTTAAATACTCCACAATAATATCTTTTAAATCAAATCCGCCATGATCGGATGCTATAGCTATTTTCATTGATATCCCTCTTTCTTATTCTAGAATTTTCTTCTGTATTTATTCTACCCTTATAAAGTAAAAAGCTCAACCTTGCGATTTAGCGTTAACTCTGCTATAATAGTTATAGAACAATCTGTACGGGGATGACATTGGTTTCGACGGGGATAGTGAATTTGGAATAGCGAGCCGTTTTCGTCTACAAACGTTAAAAAAGGACAACTAAATTTAAACGCAGAAGATAATTTTGCATTAGCTGCCTAGTCGCAGCTTTTAATCTCACTTTGCTCCCCGCAGCAATTTCGAGATTTCATAATTAGCGGGAAACCCAATAAGAAGGGCTTCGAGCTTATTGGAGTATAAGAAGCTACCTGAGAATAAGATTTGTTTGTTGAACTTATTCAAAGGGAAACTTGATCAATAAACTGCGCTCGGAGAAATTCCCTTGGATCTGTTTTCGGACATGGGTTCGACTCCCATCATCTCCACCATACATATTAATGGTGGAACACCAATATTCACAGATAAGAATTTATGAATGTCCTTGGAGGGCTCTCAATATTCTTCTTAAAACAAAGACTAGCCGATTGGCTGGTCTTTGTTTTATAACAAAGACTAGCCGATTGGCTGGTCTTTGTTTTATAACAAAGACTCTAGAACTTCTATTTCAAAGGGAAATGTAACTAGATTGTAACCTCTTTGTCATTCTAATGTAACAACTAACAAAGTTTATTGTGCTATTATATACCTAGTCAATAATTATATTTATATAGATCTTTTGTTTTGTTCATCCTCCCAAATATGAACCCTTTGATCTATATAAATAAAAAAGGCCAATCTCGATGATTGACCTTTTTTATTGACTATTTATTTTTTAAATACTCTTGTATAATCACTCTTTCGTCGAAAGGAATTTTCTTATCCCCTATTTTCATAAACCGTTCATGACCTTTTCCAGCAAAAAAGAGCAGATCACCGGGTTCGCACATATCAATTGCTCTTTTAACTGCCTCTGTCCGATCTTCTATACATTCGTATCTTCCAGACACCGACACCAGACCTTTGGCTATATCCCGGTTGATGTTTTCTACAGTATCTTTTTTAGGATCGTCCATTGTTATTATAGAGTAGTCGGCATACTTTCCTGCAACCCTGCCCATTTCTTCTCTTATATCTTGTCTCCGATCGCCGCTGACTCCAAAAACAATCACTGTTTTCCCGCTATGGGACTTTGAAGTCTCAAGTAGATTTTTCAATGCATCCGGCGTATGGGCAAAGTCTATAACAATATCAAAACCTAGACTATTTTCTACATACTCGAATCTTCCCTCTGCCCCCTTAAATTTTTTAGCAGAGGCAATTAAGAAGTCCACAGGTACGCCCGCTTCACAACAGATGGCAATAGCTCCCGCTGTATTATAGACATGAAAAAGTGCTGTAGTATCGATTTCGATATCATGGATGCTTTTATCTGGAAGTCTCAGCTTGAAAGAATAGAATTGATCCTTGAATTCTAGTTCTGTAATAGCATAATCTCCCTCTTTTCCAAAAGAATGGACCTTTACCCCTTCTTTTTTTAATTCCTCGTATAATCTCCTGCCGTAAGAATCATCGGTATTTATCACTGAACTTTTGCGAACCATATAGAAAAGTTGTTTTTTAGCTTGATAGTAAGATTCCATATCCCCATGAAAATCTAAATGCTCCATAGTGAGATTTGTAAACACTCCATAATCAAAATCAGCTTTTCTCACCCGAAAAAGTTCTAAGGCATGAGAGGATACTTCCATCACAGCCGTTTCTACTCCGGCTTCAGCAAAACGACGAAAGATTTTCTGCAATTCCGGCGATTCTGGTGTTGTGTTTTCTATCTTTTCGTTTTTTCCAAAAATATTAACACCGTTTGTTCCTATAGTTGCTGCTTTTTTTCCATAAGACGTTAAAAGATGATCTATTAAATAGGTAGTGGAAGTTTTTCCGTTTGTTCCAGTTACACCAAACAACTCAAATTTCTCGCTGGGATTTCCATTTAAGACAGCCGCAATATCAGCCATATACTTTCTGCTGTCTGCAAGCTTAATAAATGTTGCTGTATCAGGATAGGCTTTCAACTCCTCCTGATGAAAAATAATATCTATCCCCTTTTCTACGAGCCCTTTTATAAAATCATGGCCATCCCTGTTTTCTCCCTTTATGGCAGCAAAAGCTGTTCCCTTTTCTGCCTTTCTGGAATCATGGGTAATATCTGAAATGTCTCGATCTAGTATTCCTTTAACCTCTATATAGTTGATTTTATCTAACAATTCCCTTAAATTCATTCTATCTCCTAATATGTCATCTTCACTTGATAGCCTTTTTCATAAAAATAATCGATAATTTTATGAATATGATCATGACCATTGGCTTCAGCATGTACTTCCAAAACGACATCTTGAAGACGGTCTAATGTTCTAAACTGATTATGCTGAACTTCGATAACGTTCGCCCCCATCTCTGCAAGTATTTTCGCAACATTGACGAGCTCTCCCGGGCGGTCTGGAAGAAGAATTGAAAAGCCGAATACCCTTCCCTTTGCGACTAATCCTTTTTGAACCATAGAAGAAATCGACACCATATCTATATTGCCGCCGCTTACTATACAGCATACTTTCTTCCCTTTTTCTTTTATTTTACGGGCTGCAGCAAGAGGAAGCGCTCCTGAACTTTCTGCGATCAGCTTATGGCTTTCCATAATTTCGATAAAAGCTTCCATCGTTTCATAATCAGACACGGTAATAATTTCATCAACATAGTCTTTCACGATTTCGTAAGTCATCTTTCCAGGTTCCTTAACAGCAACTCCGTCTGCAATGGTAGAAACTGTATTTAAACAAACAACTTCTCCGCTTTCAAGAGACTGCTTCATGCAGCTTGCTCCTTCCGGCTCTGCTCCTATAATCTTTATATTCGGATTCATTCTTTTTGCAGCTACTGCAACACCTGAAATCAGTCCTCCGCCCCCTATAGGAACAATAATAATATCGCAGCTGGGAAGCTGCTGAAGAATTTCCAATCCGATAGTTCCTTGTCCTTCAATAACATCAATATCTTCAAAAGGATGGACAAAAACAAGTCCCCTTTCCTCCGAAAGTTTTAAAGCATGGCCATAGGCTTCGTCGTAAACATCGCCATAAAGCACCACTTCAACACCGTACTTTTTCGTTCCTTCTACTTTGATAAGAGGAGTTGTTGTCGGCATAACAATAGTCGCCTTTACGCCTAGTTTGTTAGCAGAATAAGCAACTCCTTGAGCATGATTGCCTGCGGATGCAGAGATAATACCTTTCTCCTTATCTTCCTCACTCATTTTTGATATCTTGTTGTAGGCCCCTCTTATTTTAAAAGCCCCGGTCTTCTGGAGGTTTTCGGGTTTTAAATAAACCTCATTGTTATATAGTTTCGAAAATTTTTCGCTGTATATAATATTCGTTTTCTTCGCAACACTCTCTAGCCTCTCTGAAGCCTTTAAAAAATCTAATTTATCTGTGAATTTTGAACTTTCTCGAACCATTTTTTCACCATTCTTTCATAAAGTTATTACACAATTGTATCATATCCTAAGATCCCTCTTCAATTTTACGCTTTTAATAAACTTAAGTTATATCTTTCTAATTTTGGGTATCTTTATACTGTAAGAAAAATTAGACGAAATTTTAGGAGGCTATCATGGCAGATTTAAGATTATTTTATAAAGAAACATGTCCATATTGTAAAAAAGTAATTCGATTTATCGAAAAACACGAATTGGACGATAAAATCGAGTACGTAAACATTCAAGAAGATCCAAAAAATGAAGAAGAGTTAGTAGAAAAAGGCGGTCAAGGTATGGTTCCATGCTTATTTATCGATGGAAAACCTATGTACGAATCTAGCGATATAATCGACTATTTAGATGAAAATTATGTTAAATAACATCTCTTTTTAATAAAGTCCTATAGGGCTTTATTTTTTTTGTTCCTGCTGTGATATAATAAGTTAAAGAGCTAAAGGAGGCATCTATGAAAAAAGCATGGTCATTAAGCAACGACAAAGCAATGATAAATTTTTCAATAAATTACTGCGATACAGAGGAAAAGGTGTTGGAATCGGAAGCTTTTCTATCCGTTTTGAGACATTTTTTCAAAAAGGCAAGCCAAAGCAAAGATAAACATTATAATCTGCTTAAGAATTATGTGAAGGACTTTGATGATGCAGAAGAATATTTAATACTTTTAGCAAAACTTTTGACGATACTCTCTTCGAAAGAAATTTCCGAACATTTCCGAGCTTATATGGATGTCTATGAAAAAAGAAATGAATTTAATAGTCTGGTAGAAGATGTCTATACATATTGGAGAAATTTAGAACGATACGGCATGATCTATGAAACAAAAGGACCTAAGGGAATCGGACAAAGCAGTTTTTTGGATTCCAAAATGAATTTTGACAATTTGATTCTTTCTATGTATCGAAAAATCACAGCTAATCTTATTATGGAAACACCTTCTGTTTACAGACAAGTTCCTGCCGGAACGAATGTAGGATTAGTCTTAAAAGATACCGTCTGGCCTATTCCTGAAGGCTATGAAAGTTTAACGGATATTCCTTTTATAAAAGATCTATACATTGAAACACCTTTTATCACCTATCCTAAAAGAAATAAAAGAGACGGTTTCTTTGAAGAAGTTAAAACAAACCCTATGCCCTCTTTAGGGATTAATCCAAATCACTTTTTCTGCTATCCTATGTGGGTAGGAGATCTTTTGACCTTTGTCTTCGGCCATAGAGACTTTATGACTCATATCATATCCTTGTCAAATCTTTTTCAAATGGCAAAAGAAACTGAAATTGCCGGCAGAAAGCCTGATCTTATGCTTATCTTCGGTGCAAATGAGCCGGATATGAAGGCAGCAAACGGTTACTATATAGACAGCGAAAATGAAATTGTTTTAGGTTTTGTGTCCCATCATGAAGACCATGACTATTTCGGTTATATGAAAAAAATGACATTAACCCTTCATAATATTCTTCAAATGAGAAGGGGATACCTTCCGATTCACGGTGCTATGGTTCATATAAAAACTCAAGACGGTTCCTGTGCGAATGTCGTTATCATGGGAGATTCAGGAGCTGGCAAATCGGAAAGTATTGAAGCTTTCAGAAGCCTTGCGGAAGACTACATTTCCGATATGACTGTAGTATTCGATGATATGGGTACCTTCCGCTATCTAAACGATGAAAACAGATTGGTCGGTGTGGGTACAGAAATAGGAGCTTTTGTCCGTTTAGATGATCTGGATGCAGGATATGCATTTAAGCAGCTTGACCGCTCTATTTTTATGAATCCTGATAAAATCAATGCACGGCTGATCACTCCTATTGCAACCTACGAAGAGATTATAAAAGGCTATAATATCGATATGTTCTTATACGCGAACAATTATGATCGAATTGATGAAAACGAGTCCTCTATACATCTCTTTGATTCAAAGAAAGAAGCAAAGGAAGTTTTTACTGCCGGAAAAAGAATGGCAAAAGGAACCACTACAGAAGAAGGGTTGACAACATCATACTTTGCAAATCCTTTCGGCCCTTACCAATGCAAAGAACGCTGCAGCGAATTAATCGACCAATACTTCGATATTCTCTACGATAAAAAAATATATGTAGGGGAAATTCGTACACAGCTTGGTATAAAAGGATTCGAACGAAAAGGGGCAGAAAAAGCCGCCTTGGACTTATTTGAAATGATGAAAAAATTAAATTTAAAATAATATTTCACAAAAAAACGGTCCTCATAAATGGAGGAGCCGTTTTTTTATACTTCAGCTAATAAACTCTTTTATTTTCTTTTCCTTATTACCAGATACATTCCGCCGATTACTGCCATTAATATATATGGATAAGGAGTTGTTTGGACTTCTGCTGCTGTTTTAGGGATCTCTTTATAGCCGCTTAGTCTAGATGTATTATTGAAATTTCTCTGTGCTTTCGGTGCAATGCTTAGATCTTTATAAAGTCCTTTCAACTCATTTTGTTCTTTTGTTGTTAATGTTTTTTTGTTTTCTAGTTCTTTCCTGCGGGCTTGTTTTTCTTTTTGTATCTCTTCTTTTGTTTTGATCCCTAGATCTTTATAGAGTTGTTTTAGTTCGCCTTTTTCTTTATCTGTTAATGTTTTTTTGTTTTCTAGTACTTTTATCCGAGCTTCTTTTTCTTTTCGTTTCTCTTCTTTTGTTTTGATTCCTAGATCTTTATAGAGTTGTTTTAGTTCGCCTTTTTCTTTATTTGTTAATGTTTTTTTGTTTTCTAGTACTTTTATGCGTTCTTCTTTTTCTTTTCGTTTCTCTTCTTTTGTTTTGATTCCTAGATCTTTATAGAGCTGTTTTAGTTCATCTTTTTCTTTATCTGTTAGTGTCTTTTTGTTTTCTAGTACTTTTATGCGTTCTTCTTTTTCTTTTCGTCTCTCTTCTGGAGTTTTTAGATTTAGATCTTGATAAAGCTGCTTTAATTCTTCTGCTTCATCCTCTGTTAATACTTTTTTGTTTTCTAATTCTTTTATTCGCGCTAGTTTTTCTGTTTTAATTTCTTCGACTGTTTTGATTCCTAAATCGTTATAGAGTTTGTCAAGTTCTTTTTGCTGTTCTTTTGTTCTAGTCTTTATTAATTCCAGCTCTTTTACTCGTGCTAGTTTTTCTGTTTTAGTTTCTTCGGCTGTTTTGATTCCTAAATCGTTATAGAGCTTATTTAATTCTTCCTGCTGCTCTTTTGTTCTGTTCTTTATTAATTCTAATTCTTTCGTACGAGCAAGCTTTTCTTTTCGAACCTCTTCTGGAGACTTCATTCCCAAGTCATTGTAAAGATTCTTTAATTCTTCTTTTTCTGCATTCGTCAAAGTCTTTATGTTTTCTAGTACTGCGATACGATCCTTTTTCTCTTTCTTAATTTCTTCAGGAGTCTTTATTCCTAAGTCATTATATAGATTCTTTAATTCTTCTTTTTCTGCAGTAGTTAGAGTCGTTTTATTCTCCAGTACTGCTATACGATCCTGTTTCTCTTTTTTAATTTCTTCAGCTGTCTTTATTCCTAAGTCAGTATATAGATTTTTTAGTTCATCTTTTTCTTTAGCTGTTAAAATTTTTTTATTTTCCAGTTCTTTGATTCGTTTAAGTTTTTCTGCTTTGATCTCTTCTGCTGTTTTTTCTTCATCTTTTGGAACTTCAACTGCTGCAGTACTTCTTTTTGTTTTTGTTTTTTCGATTTTTGGAGTTTCTTTTATTTCTGCAGCGGGTGGAGTTTCTTTTTTGATTGCTTTTTCTTCTGTTGTTTTTTTAGTTACTGTAGTTTCTTCTGCTTTTGCAGGTGTTTCTTTTATATATATTTTTTCTTCTGTCTTTGTTTTTTCTTTTATTTCCGCTGTTGGTTCTGCATTTCTTTTTGTTCTTGCAGCAGCTTTTTTAGGAGCTTCTTTTTCTTCTTTCTTTGTAGTTGTCTTTTCTTCAATTTTTTTCTCTGTTTCTTCTATCTTTTTTACTTCTGTTTTTTCTTCTGCATTATCTTTTTCTTTTGTGTTCTTTTTATCTTCTTTTGTATCTTTCTTGTTTTCTTTAGCTTCTATTGCTTTAATTTCTTTTATAATTTCTTCCAATTCTAGTTTTTGCGCTTTTGTAAGTGTTTTTTTAGCTTCCAACTCTTTTTTTCTAGAGAGAAGCTTGTCGTATTTTCCTGCTTTTGTTTCTTTTTTCTTTTCTTTTTCAATGTGTAAAACCTTTTCCTGAATCTTAACCTCTTTTGCTGCATTGTTTTCTGCTGCCAAACTTAAATTTCCAAGGGGCGCAGTTATAATGGATAGAATAAGTACCGCGGTTAATAATTTTTTCATGACTTCCCTCCTTAATCATAGAAATTGTTTTTACAATACTTTTTTTAATTAGTATTGTTATCTTATATTTATTATACCCCGTAATTGTTTAATTGTAGATACTAAACATTAAGAAATTTCAACAATATGTTACCATTCTATCATCTTAATTTATTACAAAAAAAAGACACTTTTTTATTTTATATCTTAAACCTCAGAATACAGTCCTTTCTCTCAACTCCTATTTGAAATCTTCATTTCGCTCTTATAACAACTATTCTTCTTCTATTGCACATAAACCTCTTAGAATTACGCAATGTATAAATCACAGCACTTTAAAGCAAAAAAATAACACCTCTATATAGAGGCGTTATTTTTTATTATTCTGTTTGACCATAAGCTTTCAATAAGACTTCAACGGGCTTGCGTCCTTCTTCTCCAGAGATCAATGGATCTCTGTCTTCTACGATCGCTTCAATATAGTCTTTATATAGAGGCGTATGACCATTTCCATACACATTATCAATTTCGTCTTTCACAGGATCATCGATCTTTTCTTCAGGGTCTTCGAAATTCCATGTCTCAATTTCGTTTACTGCAAGACCGCCGATTACCGCTGTACCTGTTTCACCAAATATGCTTAATGTTTCTTCCAAGTTTTTAGGGTATACAACTGCGGATCCTTCTAGTGTTCCTATCGTTCCATTCTCGAATCTCATAAGAACAACACCATAATCTTCCATTTCGATATTTCTCATAAATGTTCCCCGCTCTGCTTTCACAGAAACGACTGGGCTATTCATCATCCATAATAATAAATCCAGATTATGAATACACTGATTCATCAACGTTCCGCCGTCCAAAGCTTTTGTACCTCTCCAAGGTGCAAGGTCATAATAATGCTGATCTCTTGTCCATAGAACACGAGCTGTTCCATTGATAAGATTTCCAAATTTACCCTCTTCTACTGCTTTGTGAAGCTTTTGTATCGGAGGGTTGAAACGATTCTGATGACAAACAGCTACTTTCAAATTTTTCTTTCTGCCTAAATCGTTTATAGCGTCGATTTCTTCCAATGTCATTGCCATCGGTTTTTCGATCATAACATGCAAGTCTTTTTCCAAACAATGAATCGCTATATCTCCATGATATCCGCTTTCTGTGGCAATCGCTGCAATATCGAGATCTTCCTTTTCGATCATCTCTTGATAATCTGTATAAACGGCAACCTCGCGATCTGGATATTTTTCTAAATATTGATTTTTTTTCTCCACAGCTCTTTCTTCGATCACGTCGCATACAGCTGTCAATTCCAAATAATCGTCATTGTTGGCAATTGCTTCTACATGTTTATAAGAAATCCTGCCGCAGCCGATAATAGCACATTTTAATTTCGCCATTTATCTTCCCCCGCTTTATAATAATTCGATTTTTTCTTTATTTTCTGTAATGCCTTTCGTTGCATTTTTAGTATCAAATACAAACGCTGCATTGTCCACAACCATTTGATAATCTACTGGTGTATGATCTGTCGTAATTACAACTAAATCATAAGATGCAACTACTTCCGGTGTTAATTCTTTAATAGATTCTGTAGTAGATCCGTCTTCGTTCTTAAATGAAGGGTTGAATGGATCATAGTAGTCTACTTCTGCTCCATTTTCTAAGAAATGCTCTAATACGATAAATGCAGGACTGTCTCTCATATCATCGATATCTTTTTTATATGCAATTCCTAGAAGAAGTACTTTTGCACCATTTAAAGCTTTCTTAAATTTCTTAGAAAGAATTTTCATAGAACGGTCTACTACCCACTCAGGCATAGAGTCGTTGATTGTACCAGAAGCTTCGATAATTTCCATATGAGTATCAAATTCTTTTGCTTTCCAAGTTAAATAGAATGGATCTAGAGGAATACAGTGTCCTCCAACTCCAGGACCTGGATAGAAAGCTTGGAATCCGTAAGGTTTTGTCTTAGCTGCGTCTACAACTTCCCACATATTGATGCCCATTTTATGAGCAATTTTAGTAAATTCATTTACTAAACCGATATTTACATTTCGGTAAGTGTTTTCTAAGATTTTTTCCATCTCGGCAATCTTTGGAGAAGAAACTGTGAAGATTTCGCTTTCTAATACATTTCTGTATAACGCTGCCGCAACTTCTGTTGCATCTTCGCCAACTCCCCCTACAACTTTAGGAGTATTTTTTGTTTTATATTCTTTATTGCCTGGATCTACTCTTTCTGGAGAGAAAGCTACAAAGAAGTCTTCCCCGCATTTTAATCCTGAACCTTTTTCCAATAAGGGAGCGATCAATTCTTCAGTCGTTCCTGGATATGTTGTAGATTCTAATACAACGATAGAACCTTTTTTCAAATGTTTTGAAATATCTTCAGTGGATTTCTGTACGTAAGAGATATCCGGAATTTGATATTCATCTAAAGGAGTAGGAACAGCTACTGCAATAAAGTTGCAGCTTGCTACTTCTGCAAAATCAGAAGTGGCTCTCAATAATCCTTTTTCTACTAATTCTGAAAGTTCGTCATCAACAACGTCTCCGATATAGTTATGGCCTTCGTTCACCATTTTAACTTTTTCCGGCAATACATCAAAACCAATAACTTGGTAACCTGCATTTGCTTTTTCAACAGCTAATGGAAGTCCTACATACCCTAAACCAACTACTCCAACTACTAATTCTTTCGATTCGATTTTACCTAATAATTCTTCTTTAATATTTGACATTAACTTACTCCTTTTCCCTAAGGATATTATTTTCTGTTACATATATTTTACCACAACTACGGCATTTATACTCATTCTGCTCTTTTTTTAAAGTTTCGCCGCATTCGCAGGCATAACCTATTTTTCGAGCAGGATTGCCTACAACAATCTCATAATCCCCTACATCTTTTGTAATTACAGCTCCTGCACCGATTAACGAAAATCTTCCGATGGTATTTCCACATATAATCGTTGCATTTGCCCCTACAGAGGCACCTTTTTTTAATAAGGTCTTTTTATATTCGTCCTTTTTTTCAATGAGACTTCTAGGGTTGATTACATTTGTAAACACACAAGAAGGACCTAAAAATACGCCTTCTTCGCAGATAACTCCTGTGTATACGGAGACATTGTTTTGTACTTTGCATCGGTCTCCCAACACAACTCCGGGAGATATTACAACATTTTGACCGAGATTACAAGATTTTCCAATTTTTGAATCTTTCATAATATGGCTGAAATGCCATATTTTGGTTCCCTCTCCAATTTCTGCACCTTCATCAACATAGGAAGATTCATGAACAAAATAATCTGACATTATTTAAACTCCTTAATCGCAGCGATAATTTCATCCTGCTCTTCTTGCGTTAATTCTGCAAATAGAGGTATGGCAAATGTTCTCTTAGACAGATATTCGGCATTTGGAAGATCACCTTCTTTATAGCCCAGGTCTTTAAATACCTTTTGCAGATGCATTGGAACTGGATAATAGGTTCCTGTTGCAATCCCTTTTTCTCTTAAAAAGGCAGTCAGTTCTTCTCTTTTTTCAGACTGCAGAATATAGAGATGATAGACATGTTTTCCCTGCTCTTGAACAGCTGGGATAACCAAGTCCATATCTTTGAAGGCCTCATCGTATCTTTTAGCCATTTCGATTCTTCTATTTGTCCAGTCTTCGATTTTTCGAAGTTTTATACGAAGAATCGAAGCTTGGATTTCATCGAGTCTTGAATTATGACCAATTAAATAATTATAATATTTCAGCGGATTATAGACAGTTTGATCTGCTGCATCTTCCTGTACTTCTTCATCGATGTCGTTTAAAAGATTATAAGCCTTCTGGCCATTCTCTCCCGAACCGTGAACTCTTAAAGCACGAAGGATAACTGCTAGATCTTCGTTGTTTGTAACTACCATTCCACCGTCTCCGGCACAACCCAGGTTCTTTGTTGGGAAGAAAGAAAAACAAGCAATATCGGATAGTGTGCCGATTTTTTTGCCCTTATAGCTTGCATTCACTGCTTGTGCTGCATCTTCCACAACATATACATTATGTTTCTTTGCAATTTCATTAACTTTATCCATAGGACAGGGCTGTCCAAAGATATGTACAGCTATAATTGCTTTTGTTTTCTCATTAATTTTTTCTTCGATTTTTTCAGGAATCATATTATAGGTAGCAAGATCCACATCCACAAAGACGGGTTTCGCACCTACAAATCCTATCGCCTCTGCCGTGGCAAAAAAGGTGTAGGATGTTGTTATAACTTCATCTCCTTCTTTTATGCCTAAGGCTTTTAAAGCTAAAATTAAAGCATCTGTTCCATTTGCTACACTTACCGCTTCTTTTACGTCGATAAATTTCGCAAATTCTTTTTCGAATTCTTTTACATTTTGGCCCATGATGTACTGAGCGCTGTGTAAAACATCCAGTACTGCTTTGTCGGCTTCTTCTGCCACAGAAGCATATTGTTTTTTTAGATTCATTAATGGGATCATTTTACCCTCCTTGACACGTTAATACTTTAACACTTCTATTATCTTTCGTCAATCCGTTCAAAGGATACGATTCGAAGCAGCGTTTTCATAATTAAATAAAAGTCATAAAAGACAGACATTTTCTTAATATACTTCATATTCAATTCTAATTTTGTCGGTAGAACCTCTTCTATATAGGCTTTTTCAGGATCTTCGCTTTGCCCAAGAACAGTCGATTCGTCTCTATATTCTATCGATGCCAGATCCGTAATCCCAGGTTTGACTTTTAAAACATTTTTCTGATAATCATCATAAAGCTCGACATATTTAGGAACTTCAGGTCTTGGTCCAACAAAACTCATTTCTCCAAAAAGAACATTGAATAATTGAGGAAATTCGTCCAACTTTGATTTTCTTAAAAAATTTCCTACTGAAGTAATCCGGCTGTCTTTTCCCACTGTAATCTGCATTCCTTTTTTCTCTGCATCCGTAACCATAGTTCTGAATTTATTGATTTTAAAATGCTTAAAATCTTTTCCTACTCTTTCCTGCCGAAAGAGAACAGGACCCTTTGAATTCAGTTTAATCGCAATTGAAATAATAATCATTGGGATAGCCATAACAACTATCCCAATGATGGATAACACTATATCGATGATTCTCTTTACAATAAGCTGTCCGCGTTTTTTTTCTAAATACCTGTCGAATTCTCTGTTAAACTCTTTTATATTTGTTTGAGATTCCATTTATACTACCGCTTTCTTGAATTCTTCAATAATATATTCAATCTCCTTATCTTTCAATAAAGTGTGGAGTGGTAAAGTAATTTCATTTTTATAAAAGGCGTAAGCATTCGGATAATCTTTGATATCAAAACCTAATTCTTTATAAGCTGTATGCATAGGGAGAGGTTTGTAATGGACATTTGTCGCAATTCCTGCTTCTGCCATTTTCTCAATAATTCTATTTCTTTCCTCTTCTTCGATCCCTTCGACTCGAGTGATAAAAAGATGACCTGAACCTCTAAAATCTTCACCTGCATGCTTTATGTTCTTAATTTTCGTATTCTCGAAACCATCTTCATAAGTCTTTATAATTTCCCGTCTTCTTCTTAAAAGCTCTGGATATCTTTTAAACTGTGCAAGACCTATCGCAGCCATAATATCTGGCATATTATATTTATAACCTAATAATTTTATATCGTATTCCCAAGAACCTAATTTTGTTTTTGCCAAAGCATCTTTATTTTGTCCATGCAAGGTGATCAATTGGATCGTTTTATATATTTCTTCCGAATCCATCCCGCCTAAATCCGTCCATAGAAGAGCTCCCCCTTCTCCTGTTGTAAAATTCTTAACTGCGTGGAAAGAAAATACAGAAATATCTGCAATAGAACCAACTTTTCGGTCTTTATACTTGGCGCCTAGTGAATGAGCCGCATCTGCAATGACAGCAGGACGTCCTAATTTCTCCTGAATCTCCCCTTTTGGCTTAAATAAAAATCTTTTACGCTCGACTGCACGAAATATTGCATCGTAATCACAAGGGATTCCGGCTAAATCTACAGGGATAACGGCTTTTGTTTTATCGGTTATCGCTTCTTCTATCTTTTGAGGGTCGATAAGACCAGTATTTTCATCAATATCAGCTAAGACGATTTTTGCTCCTACATGATGAATAATTGAAGCTGAGGCGCTGTAAGTATAAGCTGATGTAATCACTTCATCGCCAGGTCCGATATCTAATAAACGAAGGGCAGTTTCCATTCCTGCCGTAGCTGAATTTAAACAAACACATTTTTTGGCACCGGCATAATCGGCTAATTGTTTCTCAAGAAGTTTCGTTTTTGGACCTGTTGTGATCCAACCGGATTCTAAAGTATCCACTACTTCATCTATCTCACGCTGCGTAATATCGGGGGGTGAAAATAATATTTTCATGTTTTCTGTTCTCCTTAAAATACATTTCAAGACTATTTAATGTCTTTATTTTAGCATATTTCATACCTTTATAAAACTACTATAAAGAAACAGAAAAAAGGCATAGATGAAATCTATGCCTTTCCCTTTGCTTATTCTACTATTCCGCTTTCTACAACAATACTGTCGGGACTTACTGTATCACCATATACAGGAGCTAAGTTTTCTTCGTAATTTTTATGGAAGAACTGTTCTTCTCCTATTTTTTTGATTTCTTTATTAATCCAGTCTAATAATTCCTGATTTCCTTTTGCAACAGCTGGTGCGATGGTATCAATTTCGCCTAATGAATCGACCCCTACTGAGAACCCGTCGTTTTGAAGAGCCCATGCCAATACTTCTGTATTATCTGTAGATAGGGCATCTCCTCTGCCGTCTATAAGAGCATTGAATGTCTCTGTATATTGATCGAATTTTACAAGCTCTACTTCAGGATAATTTTGTGTAAAATAGGTTTCCGCTGTTGTACCTTTTGCTACAATAAGCTTTTTCCCGTTAAGCTGTTCCGGAGAAGTAATTAAAGCATTATCCGGAGAGACGATTCCAAGAGAGACCTTCATATATGGAAGTGCAAAATCAACAGCCTCTTTTCTTTCCTCTGTGACTGTAAAGTTCGCTAATATCAAGTCGACCTTCCCAGATTTAAGATACTCTACTCTGTTTGCCGGCTCAGTGGATACATATTCTGCTTCTACGCCCAAATCTTTGGCTAGACGGTCTGCAAATGTTACATCATAACCTTTGTAAGCGCCTGTCTCATCGATATATCCAAATGGATTCTTATCGCTGAAGACTCCTATTTTGATAGAACCGCTTTTTTTAATATCCTCTAAGGAACGATAAATATTGCTCCCGCCCTCGTTGTTTTGTTCATTGCTGCCTCCGTTAGATCCGCATCCTGCTGCAAGTATTGCTACTGCTAAAGATGCCAGAACAATCTTAAATATTTTCTTCATTGTTTAATTCCTCCTTTTGGAATGTAAATGTATTTAAAAATTTCTTTGCACGGTCTGTTTTCGTATGGTGAAAGAAATCTTCAGGTTTAGCCATTTCTACAATTTCTCCCTGATCTAAAAATACAATTCGGTCTGCTACTGCTTCTGCAAACTGCATTTCATGAGTTACAATGATCATCGTCGATCCAGCTTCTGCCAGTTCCAGCATAACATCTAGAACTTCACGAACCATTTCCGGGTCAAGAGCCGCTGTAACTTCATCAAAGAGCATAATTTCCGGATCCATAATCAAAGCTCTTACAATAGCAACACGCTGTTTTTGTCCTCCTGATAATTGTCTTGGATAATCCTCCTTCCGATCTAAGAGCCCTACACGATCTAGAAGTTTTTCAGCCTTTTCCAACACCTCTTTCTTCTTTCTTTTCTGAGCTTTCATCGGTCCTAATAAAATATTATCCATAATAGTCATATGGGGAAATAATTCATAAGATTGAAAAACCATTCCAATTTTTTGCCGAACTTCAGTCCACTTTGTTTTAGGATCGGTTAAAAGCTGATCTCTCAAGTAGATTTCACCAGATTGTATTTCTTCCAATCCGTTAATACAGCGTAAAAGCGTACTTTTGCCGCAGCCGGAAGGGCCAATCACCACTACAACCTCTCCTTTGTGAATGTCTAGGGAAAGATCTTTTAAAATCGGACCATTTCCATAATCTTTCACGATATTCTCTATTCTTAATAATGTCTCTGTCATACTACTCTCCTAATTCCAGCGTCGTTCTAAATATTTCGCAAATCTTGATATCGGCCAGCAGACCAGAAAATAGATAAAAAAGATCGCTCCGTATATCCATAAAGCTGCATCCGGTGCTGTATATCGATTTGCTTCGATAATCTGCTGTGCGACCTTCATGACCTCAACTACGCCGATTAAAACGATGATAGACGTTGTCTTAATCATTCTTGTAGCCAGATTAATCGCTAAAGGTATCAGCCTTTGAAGAGTCTGGGGTACAATGATATATCGATATATGGAAGACTTGCTTAATCCTAACGCTTCCGCAGACTCTCTTTGATGGTTTGGTATGGAAATTACAGCACCTCTTACAAGATCTCCCATTTCTGCCGTACCCCATACCGTAAAAACGATAATCGCAGATACTTCGCCAGATAAATTGATTCCAAACGACCTTGTAAAACCAAAATATACGATAAATAATAAAACCAGCTGGGGCATAATTCGAACAAACTCCAAATAGAATTTGGTTATAAACCTTATGATTTTATTTTTTCTTGTCATTATAATACCCAGTATAATCCCGAAAAAGATAGAAAGCAGTATCGATATAAGCGATATCTTAAGAGTTACGCCTAACCCTTCCATCAGACGGGCGAAGTTATTGCCTAAAAAGAGAACTCTAAGACCCAAATCCTGCATAACGAAGCCTCCTTTCAAGCCATGAAGCAAATAAAGAGATTGGCAGAAGTATAATTAAATAGGTGATTACAAGCATTAACAGCGCCTCGTCTGTTTTATAATACAGCCCGATTAAATCTTTCGCCACATACATTAAATCCGGCAAAGCAATCACGCTGAATACCGACGTCTCTTTAATTAAAAATATTATATTTGCAATAATTCCCGGTATCGATACAGATAAAGCCTGGGGAAAAATAATATATCTCATAATCTGATTTTGTGTGAGACCCACACTCATTCCTGCAGAAATCTGAACTTTATCGATAGATTCCAACCCGCTTCGAAAACTCTCCGCCATATAGCTGCCCCCTAGAAAACTAAGTCCTATTATCCCGCAGGCCGTTGAACTTAAACTGATACCGATTTTCGGCAGCCCGAAATACAATAAGAACAGCTGCACTAAAAGAGGAGTATTGCGTGATAATTCGATATAAACCGCTGCTATATTTCTTAACACAGGAACTTTATAATAACCAGCATAAGCACAAATTAAACCGATCAGAACAGATAATAGAATACCGATACCTGCTATAGCCAGTGTCAATTTCGCAGCTTCTATATATAAAGGGATATATTGCTGAATAAAAGCAAAATCCATTCGACCACATCCTTTCTTACTATTATTATACTAATATAAAAATAAAAGCAAAATATTTCACCTCTTTAAACTAGTATATCCTATCAGCTTTATTGGTTTTAGGATTCTATTATATGGATATTTCTAAGAATTGTCAACAATTTCATTATAAGAAAAGACCCGTAAAAAACGGGCCAAAGTTATTTTTTATTCTGTTCTGAGCGCCTTTACAGGATCTTTCTTAGCTGCAGCTTTCGCAGGAAATAGACCACCTACAAGAGTCAGCAGAATACTTAAAAGGATTAAAAGCACTGCCGCCGGTATCGGCAGATATGCATTTATCTCAGGATTATCTGTCAGCTGATGAATTACGTTATTAATTGGAATTGTCAGCAGGAGAGAAATCCCCACACCTAATAATCCGGAAAATAATCCGATAATAAAAGTCTCAGCATTGAAAACTTGAGAAATATTTTTCTTTGAAGCACCGATCGCCCTTAATATCCCGATCTCTTTTCTTCTTTCCATAACGGAGATATACGTTATGATGCCTATCATAATAGATGAAACGATTAAGGACACAGCTACAAAAGCTATTAGCACATAGGATATTACGTTTATAATATTGGTTATCGAGGAAGTCATCAAACCTACAAAATCTGTATATACAATTCTATTTTCTTCTGTCTCGTTTTCATTGTATGTTTGTATCCCCTCTGTAATCCCTTCTTTATCTTCAAAACTATCTGTATAGATGCTTATGGAAGAAGGAATATTTTCATCTACATAACCAAATTCTTCCATATTGTCTTGATAACTGCCTCCTGCAATATTATCTTCATAGATTTTCAAAAGAACTTCTTCATCTGGATTATCCATATATTCATCCAGCATTCCTGCAAGAACGGTTTCCTCCGCCCCCATCATCCCAGATATATTTTCTTGGTTTCCGCTTTGCAAAGCAATATTTCCCCATAGGGCAGCTTTTTCTGTAATACCCAGACCGTCAATATATCTTTGAACTTCTTGGAGCTTTTCTTCATCGCTGTCCGGTTCGAATAAAATACCGTTTTTTATATTTCGTTCAGGACTTTCTAATTGTGCTTGGACAACAGCCTTTTCATTGGATTTTTGTATAATATGGCGGGTTAAAGCATTTGTATATCCGCAGGCCCCGTTTATATTTGCATTTGCTGCATCCGGGACAGGTCGGATAACTCCAGATATTTTTAATTTCTCGCCGTTATCTATAACCTCATCTATTTCGCTGTCTTCTAGTTTAGTATAATGTCCCTTTTCATTTTCTCTATAATAATCACCAGCTAAAACTAAAGAATACTCTTTCCCCAAAGCTTCTTCATAATTCAAAACGATTTCTTTCGGTTCGTAATTCTCTTTATTCATAGAAGATTTTATTTCTTCATAATTTTCCTCAGAAATCATTCCTAAAGCATAAAGAGCTTCTGTAGAAACTTCGTTTGAACCGTTAAGAACCAGCACAATCTCATGATACTCTTTCGGCCAATGCCCGGCTAGCAAATCATAACTCTCTGTAACTACAGGACTTATGAGAGCTTCTTTGCTTCCTGGAAGCATCTCCGCAAAAATTTTCGGTGTAGAATTCGGATTTCCGCTGCTTCCTCCTGCAGATTCGAAAGCAGAGGTCATCTGCTCTTCCATTCTGCTTCGCATGTCTGTAGCTTCTTCTTCCTTTTCATCTATAAAGTGATTCTTTCTTGTATCAATATAATTTTCACTGTCGTTTTTAGAGAAGATATTAAAATTAGTATTATAGGAATAATGAACTCCATTTTCCCCTATAAACTCTTTTAATTGGTTATCCGATCTTTCTAAATATTCTTTAAAGGAAGATAGATTATTTTCTGTAAAACTTGTACTCAGCTGGCTTATTCTTTTTAAATCCCCGCTGTCGGAATGAATTATTGTTAAGTCTTGATTCCCACCCGGTTCGGATTCTATCCTATTATTTGGATCCATAAAACCCGTTAAATCTATTGTTTCTTCTTCGATTGTGATAGGATAGGACGTCATGGTTTCTTTTTGGATGTCGGAAATATAGGTATTGACGCCGCTTGATAAAGAAAGAATTAAAGCAATGCCTATGATCCCTATAGATCCAGCAAATGCAGTCAAAAAAGTTCTTCCTTTTTTTGTCCTTAAATTATTAAAACTAAGCAGTAATGAGGTTAAAAACGACATAGAGGCTTTTCCCATATTGTCATAATTCTTCTGTGAAAATTCCTCTTCTATACTATAAGGATTGCTGTCGCTGATAACTTCTCCATCTCGAAGTCTAATGATTCGATTGGCATAATTCTCTGCCAGTTCCGGATTATGGGTAACCATAATTACAAGCCGATCTTCTGCTACTTCTTTGAGCAGATCCATTATCACAACACTTGTTTCTGTATCCAACGCCCCTGTAGGTTCATCTGCCAAAAGGATATCCGGATTGTTTACTAAAGCTCTCGCTATAGCAACCCTCTGCATTTGACCTCCGGACATTTGATTCGGCTTTTTGTGGGACTGTTCTTCTAGCCCCACCTTAGCCAGCGCTTCCTTTGCTCTCTTTTTTCTTTCCTTTCTGGAAATTCCCGATATGGTCAAAGCCAGCTCCACATTTTTCAATACAGATTGATGGGGGATGAGATTATAGCTTTGGAATACAAAACCGATAGAATGATTTCTGTAGGAATCCCAATCTCTATCTTTATAATTTTTTGTGGAGATTCCGTTTATGGTCATCTCGCCGCTGTCGTACTGGTCCAAGCCCCCTATAATATTCAGTAATGTTGTTTTCCCGGAACCGCTTGGCCCGAGTATTGCTACAAATTCATTTTTGCGAAAGTTCAACCGAATGTCTTTCAATGCAGTTTGTACTAGTGCACCAGTTTTATATCGCTTAGAAATATTGTTTAATTGAAGCATCCTTTTCTCCTATTTAATTTCATTTTTTCTGTGCAGATTATATTGTCCCTTATTCTGCATCGAATGTTTGATTTCTTTTATATTTTGCGTAGAACTGTTTAAAACCACATTGCCTTTAAGCTGAAGATGGTTCTTGTTTTTTTCTAAAAAACCTCTCAGCTGCCCTTTGTGATGACATAATTTTTCTTCGCAGCATCCGCAGGATAGTGCAGCATTGGTATTTTCTGCAAATCTTTCTGGATAGCGCCTTATAGATACTTCCCATCTTAAAAAAAGAATAAAACCAATTGCAAAAAGACTCCAAGTATAAAAACTCTTGATAAAAATAAGGGGAGTAAACATCATCGCAAAGTCCCAATTATATATCCGGCAGCTTGTGCAGCATTTATTTTTCATAAACCAAGTCTGAAACGGGCAGAAAAACAAGATACAAATCATATCGCTTACGCTATAGAATAGACTGATAAGAATCAGTATCCCTGCATCGATGATCTCGTTATAGTAAAGAATAGCTATAATAGAATTTAAAAGAATCCAGAACACAGCTACAGAAAACGTTCTTTTTCTAGACTGAATCTTAGGCTTTGCTGATTTTTTCCGTTGTTTAAAGAAGGTGTCAAACTGTTTTTGACATCCAAGACTTTCAACCTTCGAAGGAAAAAAACGAATGAGCATTTCTATAACGAAAACAAGCCATATAATGAAGGTAAACAGCGGATATCGGCTGATAAAAGGAATAAATCCTTCAGAATTTTGTCCTCGATTCATAATATATAAGACGAAGACCAATAAAAATAAGCTTGATCTGAACAACAGCTTTAGGAAATGCATCTTTGAAATTTTTGATATCTTTG
This sequence comes from Gallicola sp. Sow4_E12, assembly GCF_052116305.1. Lineage (NCBI taxonomy): Bacteria > Bacillati > Bacillota > Tissierellia > Tissierellales > Peptoniphilaceae > Gallicola > Gallicola sp. Sow4_E12. The sequence continues at coordinate 114,303 of NZ_JBQKLI010000007.1, forward strand.
TTCTCTTTTTATTCACTTCTTCTTATCCTTCCTATTTTAATAGAGGATCCGCATTCAATACCCTGTAAAGTTATACAGATCCCTTTTGTATTAAGATTAATAATATCCTATCAATAAAAAATACTCAATTCTATTTTTTGATAAGTTTTCTTTATAGTTTCTTTACACACAAAAAAAAGATATCCTTTGGATATCTTTTTTTCATTCTACTCTTCAATTTCTTCTTGTCGATCTCTTCCCAAAGGCTTCATAGTAGGGAAAATCCCCTTTGTTTTAGATAATTGTCTAAATCTCTATAAAAGTCTATTTTTTGGTACTTCTCTATTTACGACAATTTGCTAACTCTCTATAAGTGCCCATAGATTTCTAGCAAATTGTCGTAAATTTGTCGTAAGCTGTCGTAAATTCTAAAATATAAATTTCATCGCTTTTTCAAATTCTCCCATCTGTTCTATCTTAAAATCTTCTGTTGCATCTACATATATATCCATTGTTGTAGCAATATCAGAATGACCTAGAATAGACTGCATTGCTTTTGTATTTATATTTTGTTCATTAAGACTTGTAGTAAAGGTGTGTCTGAAAATGTGATTGCTTAAATGTGGAACTAATAGAATATCATTAGAGTTCGATTTATTTTTATCCATTATACTTAAATTGCAATCTCTAACAATTCTTCTTAAAGCTTTATTAAGTGTTCCATTATTGTGAACCTTTCCGAATCTATTTAAAAATACAAAGTCTTTAAATCCATCGATTGAATCACAACATTCGATTCCAAAAGTCTTTTGTATCTCTCTTTCCATAAGAAAAGCATCTTTTACTTTTTGAACCATAGGAATACTTCGCTTACCTGATGCTGTCTTCGGTGTATTAATAGCATATCTATTGTTCAATCCTTTACCTTTACTATAATATACCAAAGTCCTATTTACATTTATAAGACCATTATCAAAATCTAGATCGTCCCATTGCAATCCTGTAACTTCTCCAACTCTCATACCTGTCCAAAGCATAACAATGAATATTGGATACCATTTTTTATATTCGTCACTATTAGATAAATATTCTTCAAATAGCATCTGTTCTTCTATTGTCATGGCTTTTTTCTTCGGAGATTCATTTCGATAAGCTACTTTCAGTTCCTTTAAAGCATTATCAGATGGATTAAACCTTATATATTCGTCATCCACTGCCAATTCTAATACCTGATGTAAGACAGTATGAACACAATCTATGGTAGAAACCATCAATCCCTGATCTTCCTTTAATCTGTTATGGATAGGTTACACTTAGTTGGACAGATTTCTTAAGGTCATATAAAATTAAAACAATAAGACTAAGGAGAATCTGAATATGGCTAAAAGAAAGCGTAGAGAATTCACGGA